>JBBRFV010000016.1:0-15713 GCA_038241335.1 Caulobacterales bacterium
CTTCGCCTGCACAATGAGGCGTTCGAGACCTTCTGGGGCGTGTCCGGAGAAGCACTGGACACCGCCGGAGAGTTCGATGCCATCGCCGCCCTGTGCCAGGCGACCCTGCCCGACGCGGCCATGTGGCTGGGGCTGAAGGCGCGGGTGGCCGATCCCGACCCCGAGAGCCGGGTGCCGATCACCGGAGAGGGCCGCACCGCCGACGGCCGCATCGCCGCCTGGCAGACCCGCCCCCTGCCCGACGGCGCCACCCTGGTCGCCTTCTCCGACGTCACCGCCCGGCGCGAGCTGGAGCAGGCCCTGGCCGCCAAGGCCGCGGCGCTGGAGGAGAGCCAGGCCCTCAAGCGCGAGTTCGTGGGCAGCGTCAGCTACGAACTGCGCACCCCGCTGACCACCATCGTCGGCTATTCCGAACTGCTGGAAAGCATGGGCGAACTGCCGGAACGCAGCCGCCAGTACGCCGGCGCCATCCGTATCGCCGCCAGCCAGCTGGCCCGGTCGATCGACGATGTCCTGGACATGAGCCAGATCGACGCCGGGGAGATGGAGTTGACCCTCGGCGACGTGCGCGTCTGCGACCTGCTGGACGACGCCGCGGACCGGGTTCGCGCGCGGGTCGAGGGCCGGGGGGCGACCCTGACCGTGACCTGCCCGGCGGGCCTGCATCCGATCCGCGCCGACACCCAGAGGGTCGGACAGGCGCTGGAGCATTTGCTGGACAACGCCGCCCGTGCGGTCTCGGACGGCGGTGTCGTGACCCTGAGCGCCGAAGGGTCGCCGTCCGAGGTGCGCATCCGTGTCCAGGACACCGGCCGGGGCATCCCGTATCATCTGCAGGCCCACGTCTTCGACCGCTTCGTGCGCCGCGACCGGGGCGGCCCGGGCGTGGGGCTGGCGCTGGTCAAGGCCCTGGTCGAACTGCACGGCGGCTGGGCCGAGGTCGAGAGCGAACCGGGCAAGGGCGCGGCCTTCATCCTGCACCTGCCCCTGTCGGCCGCCAGCGACGCTGCGGCGCCGGAACTGCGGTTGGGGTGAGTCGCCGCAGCGGGGTGAAGAGTGCTAGTGAGCAAGCGGTGAGCGGAGGGGGCTGTCCTCTTCAGCTCTCGCGCTCACCCCTGCGCTCACTTGCACTCTTCACCTGATCGCCGCCGAGCTCCCGATGTCCAAACCCCTCAAGACCGCGCTGATCGACGATTTCGACGGCACGCTGGCGCGCGGCAATATGCAGGAGGTCAGCTTCATCCCCTCGATCGGGATGACGCCGACCCAGTTCTGGAACGACACCGTCCGGCCCCAGACCATCGCCTCGGACGGCGACGGCATCCTGATGTACATGCAGATGATGCTCCAGGTCGCCCGCGACCAGGGTCAGCCGGTCAGCCGCGAGGCGCTGCGGGAGCACGGTCGCCACGTCGCCCTGTTCGAGGGCCTGAGGGACCTCAGCTGGTTCGAGCGAATGAACGCCTTCGGGGCCCAATACGGGCTGGAGATCGAGCACTACATCATCTCGGCGGGCTTGACGGAGATGATCGAGGGCTGCCCGATCGCGCCGGCCTTCACCCATGTGTTCGCCTCGAAATACGCCTATGACGCCGACGACATGGCGGTCTGGCCGGCGGTCGGGATCAACTATACGACCAAGACGCAATACCTGTTCCGCATCAACAAGGGCGTCCACAACCACTGGGATGACGAGCGCATCAACCGCTTCATCCCGGACGACGAGCGGCCGGTGCCGTTCGAGCGGATGATCTTCCTCGGCGACGGCGACACCGACGTCCCGACCATGAAGATGATGCACACCAAGGGCGGCTTCTCGATCGCCGTCTACGACCCCGACAACACCCCGCGCGACTCCAACAAGATCCATCGCCTGATCAGCGAAGACCGGGTCAATTTCGTCGCCGCCGCCGACTATCGCGAGGGCTCGGCCGTCGACCTGATCGTCAAGGGGCTGATCGGCCGGATCGCGGTCAACGCGGGCACGATGCCTGCGGATTCCTGAGCGGCGCTATCTGCCGCCCGCCCGCAACCAGGCGGCGCGGGCGTCGGAGAGGCGCGAAGGGATCAGGCCACGCAGCGAGGCCTGGCCGGTGCTCTTGAGGCCGGCCTCCTGGCCCTTCTGCCACATCACCTGCGCCTCGATGGCGATCCCTTGGGCGATGTCGATCACCATCACTGTCTTCGGCAGGACCAGACTCCGGTCCAGCCGGATGCGGCCGCCCTGGGCCGATTGATCGACCAGCAGGCACGGCATCTCGAAGCCCGGAGCGAGCACCAGCCCCCGCACATTGGCGGGTGACCGGACCTCGAAGCGGCGATCCGTGGGCGCGGTCATGCCGGAATAGAACCCGGCTGCCGGTTTCGATCCAGTTGCACGGTCACGTCGGCGCTGACGCCCCCCGCCAGCATGTGCCGCGTCAGGCGCTCGAAATACTGGATGAAGCCCGCCAGACGGGCGCGCTCGGCGACGGGCAGGCGGCCAGGCGTGACGCCCAGCAGGTCGGCCTCCTGCTGGTTGCGCCAGCCCGGAACGACATCAAAGCCGGGAGCCTCGAGGAACAGGATGGCGTCGAAGCCGGCGGCCAACTCCGTATAGGATCCGGCCACGAAATCATTGACCGCGCGGCGCCAGGCGCCGTCGACGTCGTGATCCCTTTCCAGGGCGTTGATCGGCGCGACGAGCGCAGCCTCATCCTCAGGGACAGCGCCCAGACACCAGGCGTCGACGAGGATCGCCCGGGGCCGCCCGTCGAAGATCCGCCAGTCCCTGATGGGCAGACGGTCGTCGCCGCGCTTGTCGAACTCGGGCAGCAGAATCTTGTCGTCGGGCCGGGCGGTGCGCAGCGTCTTGATCAGCCGCCCCAGCAGCCGGAGATCGTGCGTTCCCGGCGGTCCGCGCGTCAGGAACAGCGGGTGGACCTCCTCCGCCATCATCTCGCGGCGGGCGCGGGTCAGATAGACGTCGTCGAGCGAAATCTGGGCCGCCCCGAACGCCTCCGCCGCCTCGCGCGCCAGCGTGGTCTTGCCCGAGCCCTGGGCGCCGACGATGCCGATCAGCGGCGGCCCTTCCCGCGCGGTCCGGGCGATGATCCGGCCGACCAGCTCGATCATGCGCGGATCGGCGCGGCCCGGGGCGGACATGGTCAGTGCTGGTTTTCGGGCAGGCGCACGATCAGGCCGTCGAGGTCGTCCGACACCCGGATCTGGCAGGACAGGCGCGAGTTCGGCTGGACGTTCTCGGCGAAGTCCAGCATCGACTCCTCCATGGCCGAAGCCCGGCCGGTTTCGGCGGCGAAGGCCTCGTCGACGTAGACATGGCAGGTGGCGCAGGCGCAGGCGCCGCCGCAGTCGGCGTCGATGCCGGGCACATTGTTGCGGATCGCCCCCTCCATCACGGAGAGGCCGTTCTTGACCTCGACCACATGCTCGCGGCCATCGTGTTCGATATAGGTGATCTTCGCCAAGCTAGGTCGTCGCTTCCGTCTTCTTGCGGCTCGGCGCCACCATCAGCTTTTTGGTCTTGGCGATGGCCTCGGCCGGGTTCAGCCCCTTGGGGCAGACCTGGGTGCAGTTCATGATGGTGTGGCAGCGGTAGAGTTTGAACGGGTCCTCGAGATCATCGAGGCGCTTGTCCGTGGCGTCGTCGCGACTGTCGGCGATCCAGCGGTAGGACTGCAGCAGGGCGGCGGGGCCGAGATATTCCGTCTGGTTCCACCAGTAGCTGGGGCAGGACGTCGAGCAGCAGGCGCAGAGGATGCACTCGTACAGGCCGTCCAGCTTGGCGCGGTCCTCCGGAAGCTGGATGCGCTCCTTCTCCGGGTCCGGTTCGTCGGACTGGAGCCAGGGCTGGATCGAGTCGTACTGGGCGTAGAACAGGGTCAGGTCGGTGACCAGGTCCTTGACCACCGGCTGGTGCGGCAGCGGCGCGATCGAGATGGTCGACGAGGTGCACTCGTCCCAGCCCTTGGTGCAGGCCAGGGTGTTGCGCCCGTCGATGTTCATCGAGCACGAGCCGCAGATGCCCTCGCGGCACGAGCGCCGGAAGGTGAGGGTCGGGTCGATCTCGTTCTTGATGTGGATCAGGGCGTCCAGAAGCATCGGCCCGTGGTCATCGGCCGAGACCTCGTAAACATCCCAGCGCGGGTCGGCGTCGACCTCGGGGTCGTAGCGATAGACCTTGTAGGTCTTGACGTTTTTTGCCCCGGCCGGAGCCTTGTGGACCTTGCCGGTCGTGGGCTTGGAGCCCCTGGGGAGGGTGAGCTGGACCATCTTCAGTACACCCGCGCCTTGGGCTCGATGTAGGCGATGTCGTCGGACATCGTGTAATTGTGCACCGGCCGGTAATCGATCTTCGTCTGGTCCCCCGGCGTCTTCCAGGCGAGGGTGTGCTTCATCCAGTTTACGTCGTCCCGGTTGGGGAAGTCCTCGCGGGCGTGGGCGCCGCGGCTCTCGGTGCGGTTCAAAGCGCCCTCGATTGTGACCAGGGCCTGATCGATCAGGTTGTCGTATTCGAGGGTCTCGACCAGATCGGTGTTCCAGATCAGGCCGCGATCGGTGGTCTTGATGTCCGCCCCGCGGGCGTGGATGTCGCGCAGCTTGGCGACCCCCTCCTCCAGCGTCTTGCCCGTGCGGAAGACGGCGGCGTCGGACTGCATGGCGCGCTGCATCTCGATGCGCAGGTGCGCCGTCGGGGTCGAGCCGTCGGCATGGCGGAAGCGGTCGAGCCGGGCCAGGTGGCCGTCCGTCGCCGCGGCCGGAGCCGACGGGACCCTGGAGGTCTTGTCCACCACCTCGCCGCAGCGCAGGCCGGCGGCGCGGCCGAACACCACCAGGTCGGTCAGGCTGTTGGAGCCCAGACGGTTGGCGCCGTGCACCGAGACGCAGGCCGCCTCGCCCACCGCCATCAGGCCGGGCACCACGGTGTCGGCGTTCTCGCCGACCTTGGTCAGGACCTCGCCGTGATAGTTCGTGGGGATGCCGCCCATGTTGTAGTGCACCGTCGGCAGGACGGGGATCGGCTCCTTGGTCACGTCGACGCCGGCGAAGATGCGGGCGCTTTCCGAGATGCCGGGCAGGCGTTCGTGCAGGGTCTTCGGATCGAGGTGATCGAGGTGCAGATGGATGTGGTCCTTGTTCGGACCGACGCCGCGCCCTTCGCGAATCTCGATGGTCATCGAGCGGGACACCACGTCGCGGCTGGCCAGGTCCTTGGCGGTCGGCGCATAGCGCTCCATGAACCGCTCGCCCTCGGAATTGGTCAGATACCCGCCCTCGCCGCGCGCGCCCTCGGTGATCAGGCAGCCGGCGCCGTAGATGCCGGTCGGGTGGAACTGGACGAACTCCATGTCCTGTAGCGGCAGGCCGGCGCGCAACACCATGGCGTTGCCGTCACCGGTGCAGGTGTGGGCGCTGGTGGCCGAGAAATAGGCGCGGCCGTAACCGCCGGTCGCCAGGATGACCATCTTGGCGCGGAAGCGGTGCATCTGGCCGGTGTCGAGCTGGAGCGCCGTCACCCCGGTGCAGGCGCCGTCCTGCATGATCAGGTCGAGCGCGAAATATTCGACGAAGAATTTCACCTCGCGGCGCACCGACTGGCCGTACAGGGTGTGCAGGATGGCGTGGCCGGTGCGGTCGGCGGCGGCGCAGGTGCGCTGCACCGGGCCCTCGCCGAAATTGCGCGTCATGCCGCCGAAGGCGCGCTGGTAGATCTTGCCCTCGTCCGTGCGGCTGAAGGGCACGCCCCAGTGCTCAAGCTCGTAGACGGCCTTGGGCGCATTGCGGACGAGGTATTCAATCGCGTCTTGATCGCCCAGCCAGTCCGAACCCTTGACGGTGTCGTACATGTGCCACTGCCACGAATCCTCGCCCATGTTGCCGAGCGAGGCGGAGATGCCGCCCTGGGCCGCGACCGTGTGCGAACGCGTCGGGAAGACCTTGGTGACGCAGGCGACCTTCAGCCCCTGCTGGGCGGCGCCGAGGGCGGCGCGCAGGCCGGAACCTCCCGCGCCGACGACGACGACGTCATATTCGTGATCGACGAATTCGTAAGCGGCCACGCTATCAGGCTCCGAAACCGGCCGGCAGCGGGGCCGAGCCCAGCGCCAGTCGCACGATGAAGAAGACGCCGGCCGCGGCCAGCAACAGGCAGCCGAGACCGATCGCCCAGACGATGGCGTTCCGCGACACCGGCTTGTGGATGTAGTCGTCGACGATGACCGTCAGACCCATATTCATGTGCCATAGGCTGGCCAGCAGGCTGACCGCCATGAGAACCGCGTTGAGGGGCGAGCGGAACCAGTCGAGCGCGCCGTCATAGCCGGCGCCCGTCAAGCTCCAGGCGCTCCACAGGCCCCACAATGTCAGGGGCACGAGGATCAGGGACGACAGGCGTTCCTGCATCCACTCGCCGGCGCCGTGCCGCTCGGACACCTTGACGCCCTTCACGAAGGCCTTGGTGTAACGGCTCACAGCGACACCTTCCCGCTCAGGAACAGACCAGCCCAGAAGGCGACGGCGATCAGCAGCCCCAGCACGATCGACACGGTGGTCAGCAGGCTGGCGGTCTTCGGCGCCAGGCCCACGCCCGTATCCCAGACCAGGTGCCGGATGCCCGACACCAGATGATAGGTCAGCGACACGGTCAGGCCGAACCAGACCAAAAGGCCGAGCGGCGAGCCCATCCAGCCGGCGAAGGTCCCATAGGCGTCCGCTCCGAAGGCCAGGGCCAGCAGCCACAGGGCGACCAGCACCGCGCCGACGGCCAGGGCCCCGCCGGTCAGCCGGTGCAGGATCGAGCCGAGCATGGTCACATGCCAGCGCCAGACCTGCAGATGGGGCGACAAGGGACGGACGCGGCCGTTGGGCTGACGCACGAAACGGCCGGTCTGGTCGTCGGTGGGATCGTTGGAGGCGTCGCCCGGCAAGGGGGAACTCGTCATTGCGAATGGTTCTCAAAAACCTGAGCGAAATCAGCCGCTCGAATTCGGTGCTCTGGCTTTAGTCAGCGCCGCGACGGGGGTCAACGCGAGGCGGGCTGTCAGGGACCGGAAACAGCGGCGCTCTTCACATATTCGCGGTTCGGGCGTTCGGGCTTTGCCTCGGAGGGCTGTTCACGGCAGTCTGGGGACCATGCCGGGGTTTATCGTCGTCGCCTTCGCCGGGCTGCTGATGCAGCAGGCCCAGCCCCATCCCTCGTCGCTGCTGCCGTACCAGCCGCCGACGATCCGTCCGTTCGAGGCGTCGTCGACCCTTGGCCAGGAGCCGGCGCAGGGCGACGCCGAGAGCGAGGCCCGCCGTCGCCCGCTCGAGACGCCGGTCGAGGTCGATCACTACGCCCGCAGCTATGAATTCAGCCCCACCGACGCTGACGCGGCCTACGACCAGGGCGTGACCGCGGCTGAACTCCGGGCCGACCAGTCGGCGGGACCCCTGGACGGGCGCTGGCGGCTGACCGATGCGGACGGGCGGCCGCTGTTCGACCTGGCGCTGCGGGACGACGGCGCGGGCGCGCCGGCCGAGGGCGCCTACCGGGCGCCGGGCGCCGGAGAGGCCGGTCTGATCATCGCCGGCGGGACGCCCGGCGTCTGGACTCTGGGCGAGGCGACCCTGTCGCTGACGCAGGGCCCCGACGGCTGGCGCGGGACCCTGACCGGTCGCGGCCGGACCACGGCGGTGCGGCTGGTGCGACCTTAGGCCCCAGCCTTCTTCGCGAACGACAGGGCGCCGGCGGCCAGCATCGGCACCTGGGCGGCCATGGTGCGGGCGTGGACGCTGGCGGCGGTGCCGTCGCGGACGCGGCCGGCTATGCCCTGGCAGATCGCCGCCAGCCGGAACAGGTTGTAGGCGAACAGCCAGTCGAGGTTGGCCGGCGTCGCGCCGGTGCGCGCCGCATAACGGGCCACCGTCTCGTCCACGGAGGGAATGCCCAGGGCCGCGATGTCGGCCCCCGCCAGCCCGTTGCGCGCCGTCGCCGGGATCACCCAGGCGATCAGCAGATAGGAGAAGTCGGCCATCGGATCGCCCAGCGTCGACAGTTCCCAGTCGAGCACGGCCCGAACCTGCGGCCCATCGGGGGCGAGGATCAGATTGTCGAGGCGGAAGTCGCCGTGGACGATCCGCGTCGGACCTTCCCGCGGCAGGGTGGCCGGCAGGAATTCGATCAGCCGGTCCATGGCCGGGATCGGGTCGATCTCGGACGCCCGATACTGTTTGGTCCAGCGCCCGACCTGACGCTCGAAATAGTTGCCCGGCCTGCCGTAGTCGCCCAGGCCGATGGCGACGGGATCGAAGGCGTGCAGGTCGGCCAGCGTGTCAACCTGGGCGTCGTAGATGGCGCGGCGCTGAGACGGTTCCATGCCCGGCAGCTTCAGGTCCCACAGGACCCGGCCCTCGACCTTGTCCATGACGTAGAACATCGAGCCGAGGACGGCCTCATCGGTGCACAGGGCGTACGGCCGGGCGACCGGATAGCCTTGGGCGTGCAGGGCCGAGATGACAGTGAACTCGCGGTCGACGGCGTGGGCGCTGGGCAGCAGGGTCCCGGGCGGCTTGCGACGCAGGACATAGACGTGGCCGGGCGTGGCCAACTCATAGGTCGGGTTGGACTGGCCGCCCTTGAACTGGCGCACCGTCAGCGGGCCGGCGTAGCCCTCGACATGGGCCGTCAGCCAGGCGTCGAGCGCGGCCTCATCCAGGGCGTAGCGGGGATCGACCTCCCGGGTGCCGGAGAAGGTCGACTGGGCGTCTTCAGGAGCGGGAGAGGTCATGCGTCGTCCGGGTTCGCGGCGATGATGGCGGCCCGAACGGCCCCGCGCCAGCCCCTGAGCAACCGCGCCCGCTCGGCGGCGTCCATGCGCGGGATCCAGCGGGCGGGCGCCTCGACCGGATGGTCTTCCAGGTCGCCGATCAGGCCGACGCCGAGAGCCGCCAGCTTGGCCGCGCCCAGCGCCGTCATCTCCTGGAAGGCCGGGCGTTCGACCACCACGTCGCAGATGTCGGCGACGAACTGCATGGCGAAGGCGTTGGCGGTGACGCCGCCATCGACCTTGAGCACCTTCAGCGCCGGGGCGCCGTCGCGGGCGAGCGCGTCCAGCAGGTCGCGGGTCTGGTAGGCGAGACTTTCCAGCGCCGCGCGCACCATGTGGGCCGGGCCGCTGTCGCGGGTCAGGCCGGTGATCGTCCCGCGCGCCTCGGGCTCCCACCACGGCGCGCCGAGGCCGGTGAAGCCAGGAACCAGATAGACGCCGCCGTTGTCCTTTAACGTCTGGGCCATGGCCTCGGACTGGCGCGATTCAGAGATGACCTTGAGCCCGTCGCGCAGCCACTGGATCGCCGATCCGGCGGAGAAGATGGACCCCTCCAGCGCCCAGGCCACGTCATCGCCGACGGCGTAGCCGAGCGTGCCGAGCAGACGACTGGTGGAGGCGACGGGCGCCGCGCCGACGTTGGCGACGAGGAAGGCGCCGGTGCCATAGGTGATCTTGGCGTCCCCAGCCTTCAGCGCCCCGTGGCCGATCAGCGCCGCCTGCTGGTCGCCGGCCGAACCGTGCACCGGCAGGGCCGCGCCGAACAGCGACGGCTCGCAGTCGCCGAGATGGTCGGCGCAGCCGCGGATCTCCGGCAGGGCCGCCATCGGGACGTTGAATAACGCCGCCAGATCGGGCCGCCATCGGCGCGTGGCCAGGTCCATCAGCGAGGTGCGGCTGGCGTTGGTGGCGTCGGTGACGTGGTTGGCACCCGCTCCCCCTTCCCTGGCGGTCAGCTTCCAGATCAGCCAGGTTTCGATGGTGCCGAGCTTGACCTCGCCCATGTCCGCTCGCTCCCGCGCGCCGGGCACGGCGTCCAGCAGCCAGGCGAATTTCGAGGCCGAGAAATAGGGATCGAGGATCAGGCCGGTCGCCGCCTGCACCATCGGCTCATGCCCTGCGGCGGCCAGCTTGCCGGTCGCGGCGGCGGTGCGGCGGTCCTGCCAGACGATGGCGCGGTGCAGCGGCTCGCCCGTTTTCGCGTCCCACAGCACCGAGGTCTCGCGCTGGTTGATGATGCCGATGGCGGCGAAGCGACCCACGCCGCCGGCCTTGCCGATGACCTCGCGGCAGGTCTGCAGCGTCGCGGTCCATATCTCGCCGGCGTCATGCTCGACCCAGCCGGATCGGGGGAAATGCTGCTCGAGTTCGATCTGGCTGACGGCGACGGGCCGCAACCCGCCCTCGGGGGCGCATTCAAAGGCGATGGCCCGGGTGGAGGTCGTGCCTTGGTCAATGGCGAGGATCAGAGACTTCATCAGGGCAGGTTAGAGCGACCTTCGGCAGACTCAACCGCTCATCCCGGCGAAGCCGGAACCCCATGAGTCGAGACTCGGGGCCGGAAGGTTCATCACAAAGGACGCCAAGGATCACGAAGGACACGAAGGGATGGGAGTCAGGCACTGGCCCCGTTGTGTCCTTTGTGGATTCTTCTTCGTGTCCATTGTGATGAACCTCGCTTCCGTCAGGCCGAGGACAAAAGCCCGGCTTCGCCGTGATGAGATGACGCTGTATGGAGTCGATATGCACACCGCCTCCTTCTCTGGCGTCCAGGACGCCGCCCGACAGATCGCCGGCCACGCCGTGCGAACGCCCCTGATCGAGAGCCCGGCGCTCAACGAGCGCGTCGGCGGCCGGGTGTTGCTGAAGGCTGAAAATCTCCAGCGCGCCGGGGCCTTCAAATTCCGCGGCGCCTGGAACCGCATCAGTCGTCTGGACGCGGACGAGCTGAAGCGCGGCGTGGTGGCCTATTCCTCCGGCAACCACGCCCAGGCGGTGGCGGCGGCGGCGCGGATGATGGGGACCTCGGCCATCATCGTCATGCCCGCCGACAGCCCGAAGGTGAAGGTCGAGGGCGTCATCGCCTTTGGCGGCGAGGTGCGGATTTACGACCGCTATACGGAAAGCCGCGAGGCCATCGGTGAGGAGGTCGCCTCGACGCGAGGCTGCGTGCTGGTGCGCCCGTTCGACGATCCCTTCGTCATCGAGGGCCAGGGCACCGTCGGTCTGGAGATCCTCGACCAGGCCAAGGCCCTCGGCCTCGCCCCGCTGGACCAGCTGGTGTGCGGCGCCTCGGGCGGCGGGCTGATCGCCGGCATCAACCTCGCCATGGCGGCCCTGTCGCCGCACACGCCGGTGATCGCGGTCGAGCCGCGCGATTACAACGACTTCCAGCTGTCGATCGCGGCGGGCGAGCGGCTGACCCACGCCCCGGCCAGGGGCACCATCTGCGATGCCCTGATGACCGACCGGCCGGGCGAACTGACCTTCCCCATCAACCGCCGCGTGGATCGGGTCGCGACCGTATCGGACGCCGAGGTGGCCGAGGCCGTGCGCTACGCCTTCCGGGTGCTGAAACAGGTGGTCGAGCCGGGCGGGGCGGTGTCGCTGGCCGCGCTGCTGTCCGGCAAGATAGAGGCGAAGGATCGCACCACAGCCGTCGTCCTGTCGGGCGGCAATGTCGATCCCATGTTGTTCTCCGCCATCATCGAAGACCGTTTCCAGCCGGGAGCCTGACGCCCATGAGCCGCACCGAACGCAAGGGGACGCCGACGCCGGTCGCCGACCTGCCCGGCCTGATCGGGACCGAGATCGGCGTCAGCCGCTGGATCACGGTCGACCAGGCCCGCATCGACGCCTTCGCCGAGATCACCGAGGACCGGCAGTTCATCCACATCGACCCGGTCGCCGCCAAGGCCACGCCGTTCGGCGGAACCATCGCCCATGGCTTCCTGACCCTCAGCCTGTTGTCGGCCATGACCTACGACGCCGTGCCGCCACTGGAAGGGGTGACGATGGGAATCAACTACGGCTTCGACAAGTTGCGCTTCCTCGCCCCGGTGCGGTCGGGTTCGAATGTCCGTGGACGGTTCAAACTGCTGTCTGCGGACGACAAGGGTGGCGGGCGCTGGCTGCTCAAGCACGAGGTCACGGTCGAGATCGAGGGCGGCGAGAAGCCGGCCCTGATCGCGGAGTGGCTGGGAATGCAGGTGGTGGGCGGCTAGCCCTCCCCCAGACACCTCAGCGCCACTTCCAGTTTGCGCAGCCCGTCCTCGCCCGTCACCGCCGGCGGCTCGCCTGTGCGGATCGCGTGGGCGAAGGCTTCCAGTTCCTTCTTCAGCGGCTCGGCGGGCCAGCTGTTGACGGCGCGGGTCTGGTAGGAGCCGTCCGGCTGCTGGCCGAAATATTCCGTGACCTGACGGGTCATCAGGTCGGCGACCACGAAGCGGTTCATCGTCGCCACCTGCAGGGTGCGCACCTTGTAGGGGGTGACCCAGTTGGTGGTGATGTGGGCGATGGTCCCGTTCGCCAGCCGGAACTGCAGCAGGGCCGTGTCCTCGCGGTCGGCGCGGGTGCGGGCGAGCTGGGGCTGGACCTCGACGATCTCGGAGTCCGTCAGGTGGCGGATGATGTCGATGTCGTGGACCGCCAGATCGATGACCACCCCGACCTCGCCCATGCGCGGCGGGAAGGGGCCGACGCGGGTGATCTGGATGGAGATGACGTCGTCGCCGTCGATGGCGCGCTTGACCGCGTCCACGGCCGGATTAAAGCGCTCGACCTGGCCGACCATCAGAACCCGGTCGTTAGCCTTGGCTGCGTCGATCATGCGGCGGGCGTCGGCGACGGTGGCGGCGATCGGCTTCTCGACCAGCACATGGACGCCCTTTTCCAGCAGGGCGACGCCGAGGTCGGCGTGATGCCGGTTGGGCGTGGCCACCACGGCGGCGTCGAGGCCGGCGGCGACGAAATCCTCGGCGGTGGTGAAGGCGCGGGCGTCATAGAGGGCCGCGACGCCGTCGGCCGTGGCGGCGTCAGGGTCGAACACGGCGGTCAGATCGAAGTCGCGGATGTCCGACAGCACGCGGGCGTGATTGCGCCCCATGACGCCGACGCCGGCGACGCCGACCTTGAGCGGGGGAAGGGAGTGGGGCATGCGCGAACCCTAGCCCTTGGCGCCGAAGCTGGCGACAGCGGCGATGACCCGGTCCTGGACGGCCTCGTCGAGGTCGGCGTGCATGGGCAGGCTGATGACCCGGTTCATGAGCCGCTCGGTCACCGGCAGGCCCTGCGGGCCGCGCGGGTACGCCTCGTAGGCGGGCTGGAGGTGCAGCGGGATCGGATAATAGACCGCCGTCGGCACGCCCTGGCCCTTCAGATGGGCGGCGAGGCCGTCGCGGTCCTCGTGCTCGATCGTGTACTGGGCCCAGTTGGAGATATTGCCCACGGGCACGTCCGGAACGGCGGCGACATGAGGACGCAGGCCGTCGTTGTAGCGGGCGGCGATGCGGTTGCGCCATTCGATCTCGTCGCCGAACACCTTGAGCTTCTCGATCAGGACGGCGGCCTGGATGGTGTCCAGACGGCTGTTCAGGCCGATGCGCATGTTCAGGTATTTGGGGTCGTGGTCGAAGGTGCGGTCCTTCAGATCCAGCGCCACCGCCTTGCCGTGCACGCGCAGGGAATCGATCATCTGGGCCAGGTCGTCGTCGTCGGTCAGCACCGCGCCGCCGTCGCCATAGCAGCCCAGCGGCTTGGCCGGGAAGAAGCTGGTGGTGGTGATGTCGGCCCATTTCAGCGGGTGATCGCCGGAGAGGGTGCAGCCGAACCCTTGCGCCGAATCCGCGATCAGCTTGAGCCCGTATCGGTCGCAGATCGCCTTGATCGCCGGATAGTCGGCGGGCTGGCCGAACAGGTCGACGGCGATGACCACGCGCGGCTTCAACCGGCCTTCCTTGATCGTCGCCTCGATGGCGGCCTCGAGATGGCCGGGGTCCATGTTGTAGGTCGTGGCGTCGACGTCGACGAAGACGGGCTCGGCGTCGAACCAGGGCACGATCTCGGCCGTGGCGGCGAAGGTGAAGCTGGGAACGAAGACCGCGTCGCCGCGGCCGATCCCCCAGGCCATCAGCGGCAGGGCCAGGGCGTCGGTGCCGTTGGCGCAACCCAGGGCGTGTTTCGCCTCGCCGAAGGCGGCGAGGTCGGCCTCGAACTGGCGCACCTGCGGCCCCATGACCCAGGCGCCGCCGACGACGGCCTCGGCCACGGCGGCCTCGATCCGGCCATTCAGGCGCAGGCGCTGGGCCTGAAGGTCGATGAAGGGGATGGTCATGTCGTGAATCTCCGGGCGCGCGCGCCGCAAGGTTGCGGGCTCCTAGCAAATCGTCCGCCGCCACGCCAAATTCCGCGGCGTCACTTCGGGTGACGGGTTGCAACGACAGCGTACGGCGCCGTATGCGCAGAGCATGACATCCGGCGTTCCCGCCGTCTTCCTCGATCGCGACGGCGTTCTGATCGAGGATACCGGCTATCCCCATCTGGAAGAGCATCTGCGGCTCATGCCCGGCGCGGCCGAGGCCGTGCGCCGACTGAACCAGCTCGGCTATCTGTGCGTCATCGTCACCAACCAGTCGGGGGTGGCGCGCGGCCTGTTCACCGAAGACCAGATGAAGGCCTTCAACGCCCTGATCGTCCGCAAACTGGCGTCCCGGGGGGGCATGATCGGCGCCGTCTACGCCTGCCCGTTCCATTCCGAGGGCCAGGTCGCCGCCTACATCCATCCCGATCATCCGGATCGCAAGCCGAACCCCGGCATGCTGTTGCGGGCGATCGCTGACCACGGCGTCGACCCGGCCAAATCCTTCATGATCGGCGACCAGCCGACCGACATGGAGGCGGCGCAGCGCGCGGGGGTCAGCGGCTTCCTGTTCCCCGGCGGCGACCTGTACGCCTTCGTCCAGGACCTGATCGGGCATTAGACGCCCCTCGGGTTCCTTGAGGCCTTTCCGGAAAGAGCCCGGAAGCCCGCATCAGCTTTCGACCAGTGGGATTTCCCGCGGCGATGAAATAGGCTGCGCCCATGACCCAGAATTTCGCCGATCGCCGATGGACCTCCGCTGACGGCCTGAGCCTGTACGCCCGGGACTATGCGCCCGGGCCGGGGCCGGCGAAGCTGCCGGTGATCGCCATCCACGGCCTGACCCGCAACGCCGCCGACTTCGAGGCCATCGCGCCCCTGATCGCCCAGAGCGGACGGCGGGTGCTGGCCATCGACGTGCGCGGGCGTGGACGTTCGGACCGGGCGCCGGACCCGATGACCTACCAGCCCCTGACCTACGCCCAGGACGTGCTGGCCCTGCTGAACCAGACGGGGATCGAGCGCGCCGTCTTCCTGGGCACCTCCATGGGCGGGCTGATCATCATGGCCCTGGCGGCGATCCGGTCCAGGGTCATCGCCGCCGCCATCATCAACGACGTCGGTCCCGAGGTGGCCAGGGAAGGCCTGATGCGGATCGCCGCCTATATGGGCCAGCCCGTCGAGACGCCCGGATGGGCCGAGGCTGCGGCCCATGTGAAAAAACTCAACGAAGCCGCCTTCCCCCACTACGCCGAGGCCGACTGGGACGCCTTCGCCCGCCGCACCTTCAAGATCGGGACCGAAGGGGCCCCCGTGCTGAACTATGATCCGGACATCGCCGTGCCGATCCGGGCGGCCGGGGCCAAGGCCCTGGTCCCCAATCTGTGGCCGATGTTCAACCGCCTGACCAAAGGCCGGCCGGTGCTGCTGCTGCGCGGCGAGAATTCCGACCTGCTGAGCCCCGCCATCGCGGCGAAGATGCGCAAGCGCGCGCCGAAAATGGACTTCGTCGAGGTCCCCGGCGTCGGCCACGCCCCCATGCTGGACGA
>JBBRFV010000017.1:0-15439 GCA_038241335.1 Caulobacterales bacterium
CAGCTGGCGCAGGCGCCAGTCGGCGATGAAGCGGATGTATGACTTGATGTCGTCCGGGACCATGCCGTCGACCGGCCCCATCTCGAAGGCCAGGTCGATGAAGCGGTCCTCCATCTCGACCACGGTCTTGCAGCATTCGACAATGTCGGCGGCGACGGCCGGGGTGACCGCGCCGGTCTCCTTGTTGAAGGCGTGGTACAGCTTGATGATCCCCTCGCAGTGCAGGCTCTCGTCCCGCACCGACCAGCTGATGATCTGGCCCATGCCCTTCATCTTGCTCTGACGCGGGAAATTCATCAGCATCGCGAAGCTGGCGAACAGCTGCAGGCCTTCGGAGAAACCGCCGAACATGGCCAGGGTGCGGGCGATGTCGCCGTTGGTCTCGACCCCGAACCGGCCCATGAAGTCATGCTTGTCGCGCATGGCCTCGTATTCCATGAAAGCCCCGAACTCGCTCTCGGGCATGCCGATGGTCTCGAGCAGCAGGGCATACGCCGCGATGTGGATGGTCTCCATGTTGGCGAAGGACGCCAGCATCATCTTGACCTCTGTCGGTTTGAACACCCGACCGTATTTTTCCATGTAGTTGTCCTGGACCTCGATATCCGCCTGGGTGAAGAAGCGGAAAATCTGGGTCAGCAGGTTGCGTTCCGACGGCGTCAGATTGACGGCCCAGTCCTTCATGTCTTCGCCCAGGGGCACCTCCTCAGGCATCCAGTGGACCTGCTGCTGCTTCTTCCACATGTCGAACGCCCACGGATAGCGGAACGGCTTGTAGGCGGCCGACGGCGTCAGCAGGCCGGGCGTGGTGGGCGTGATCGAGACGTGCGCGTTCATCGGGGGCTCTGACGGCGAATCCGTGGGGAAGTGGATTTCACCATGCGGGCCACCGCGCCCGGCGCCAAGCCGAAATGCGGCTATATTGCGATCACATTTTCGCAGACCCCTATATATGGTAGGGTCGCTCAGGCTGTTGGGGACGAAGCGGGGGACAGTCCCGGGTCGGCTTATGGCGACCGAACAGGACCCGGGACCTCCGCCGGACGTCCGGCCATCCGCATCGGCGGCGCCGACGGGCGCGGGACGCGGAGGTTCGAGGACGACTGCGCTGGTCAGGCGGCGCGGGCCGCCGACGTCGTTTCCCCGGCCAGGGCGCGCGTGACGGCGGCGAACAGGGTGACCTGGCTGATCGGCTTGGCCAGGTGGGCGTTCATGCCAGCCCCCAGACAGCGCGCCACATCCTCGGGCATGGCGTCGGCGGTCATGGCCACGATCGGCAGCAAGGCTTCCGGTCCCGCGAGGGCGCGGATACGGCGGGTCGCCTCCAGCCCGTCCATGCGCGGCATGCGCACATCCATCAGCACGAGGTCGAAGGCCTGGCCCGGGACGGTGTCCAGCGCCTCCTGCCCGTCGCCGACCTCGACCACGACGCAGCCGAGCGCCTCCAGCATGATGCGGGCCACCTCGCGGTTGACCGGGTGGTCGTCTACCACCAGCACCCGCGGCGGCACGGCTGGTTCATTCTCCGGATTGGCATCAGGGGCCGGCGGAAGCTCGACCGGGGCCTCGGCGTCGGTCGCGCGCGCCAGCGGCAGATGCAGGGTGAAGGTCGCGCCTTCGCCGGGACGGCTGTCGACCTCGATCCGCCCCCCCAGCCGGCGGACGTGGCGGGCGACCAGAGCGAGGCCAAGGCCGGCGCCCGCGTGCGAGCGGCCGATCGAGGCGTCGCCCTGGGCGAAAGCCTCGAACAGTTCGAAACGGCTGGCCGGATCGAGGCCGCAGCCCGTGTCGATCACGCGGATGATCACCCCGTCCGCGGACCGGTCGAGGCGCACGACCACCTCGCCCGCGTCGGTGAATTTGACGGCGTTGGCGATCAGCGGATGCAGGGCCTGACGCAGGGCGCGGCGGTCGGCCATGAAGCGGGCGCCCGGGGGCAGTCGGTCGTCGACGCCCACGCTCAGGCCCTTGTCCTCGGCCGCCGCGCGGCTGGGGATCCCGGCCTCCCGGGCGATCCCGCCCAGGTCCAGCGGCTCCAGCGAGACCGAATCGTCGCCGCGCGCGAAGTCGAGGATGTCCTCGACCAGCATCAACAGGCCGTCACTGGACTCGCGGATCTGGCGCGCCTGTCGGACCGCTTCGGCGTCCAGCCCGGGCCGCCCGGCCAGCAGGTCGGCGAAGCCGGCGACGCCGTTCAGGGGGGTGCGCATTTCATGGCTCATCATGGCCAGGAAGCGAGAACGGGCGGCTGCGGCGTCCTCGGCCCGGCGTCGCGCATCCTGGGCCGCCAGGGTGCGGGCGCGCAGGCGCACTTCCAACCGACGGCGCTCGGTCATCACGGTCGAGACCGGCAAGGCCGTCGCCACCAGGGCCAGAACGAACAGATTATAGACCCCCATCCGCCGCAACATCGGGGTCACATCGGCCAGGGCCGGATCCAGGATCAACCGGGTCAGTTGCACCGGACCGTGCCCGGTCAGGGTCGCCGCGCCGCTGATGATCGCCAGAAGGATCAGGGCGGCGGCGGTCCAGTTCGGCTGGAGGCGCACCGAGATCAGCATCATCGGCAGGAAGGGAAGGAAGCTGATCGGCGCGGCCGTCCACCAGAAGGTCGCGGCGGTGACGACCGCCATCAGCGCGATCAGGCCGACGGCCTCCATCCGCGAAGCCCGCGTTGCGCCCTGGAAGCGGTGGGCGCGGGCCAGCATCAGCAGGGTCGGAACGACCAGCAGCTGGCCCAGCATCTGGGAGAGGAAATAAGCATTGAAGGCGAACAGCGAGGCCGTCACGGAGGGGCGGCCCTGCACGCCGAGCATGCCGACCGCGAGTAGATCGAAGATCAGCACCGTCGGCGCGGCGGCCAGCGCCACGAACCGGACCAGACGACCCGACCGACGCATGTCCAGCGCGGCGCCGCACACCCGGCGCGCCAGGGTCGCGGTCAGGACCGCCGCGCCAAGGTTCATAACGGCGTTGATCCAGAGGAAGAGGCCCGGCGCGTCCCGCAAGATGTTGCTGAACATGTTCAGGGCGAAACAGGCCGTCATAACCATGACCGCCTGGCGGCGATGCAGCTGCAGCAGGGCCGCGGTCAGCACCCCGTTGCACAGCCACACCGTAACCACGCCGAAGACCGCGATGCTCCAGTGGCTGAGAGCCAGGGAAGCCACATACAGGAGAACATAGACCCAGGCGGGCGGACCAGCCACGCGGCCCGCATCATGCCTGAACAGACGCCAACGACCCTTCAACCCCGTCCCCCCGGGTAAACTCTGATCGTTAGCGATAAGGGGAAGACGTAAACAAATCGGAGACTGACGCGACCGGCGTCGGAGAGGACAGGTCCCGTCTACTCGTCAGCGGGCGTCGACGGTTCGGGCAGTCGGGCGGTGCGGGGACCGAAATGCCGGATTCCGGCCCAGATCAGGAAGACCAGCGAGGCGCCCAGCGCGTCCGCCACCAGATCGCCCCAGCTGGCGTCCCGACCCGTCAGGCCCTGAATGATCTCGACCGCGCCGCCGACGATGACCGCCCCGATCACCAGGGCGATGCGCGGCAGGCGGCTGAACAGCAGTCCCAGGCAGAGCAGGATCACGCCGAAGGCGACGAAATGCGCGGCCTTGTCCCAGACGTGCGTTTTCGCTTCCAGCGCGCCGAAAGGACCGATCATGAGCGCGACCAGGATGGTCAGCAGGGTTGCGGCGGCGAGGCGAAGAATCAAGCGCATGAGCGATCCGGATTAATGCGGGGACCTTGCCTAGCACTGTCTTGATGGCCGAATAACGGTTCAGGCGCCTGGAGTCGGCTCATCGTGCGGACCCACCGCGTGCCAGGCCTGACGCCACTGCACCGCATAGGCGATCAGCCAGAGCAGCATCGCCCAGGCCGCGCCGACGCTCCAGCCAGCGAAGACATCTGACGCCCAATGGGCGCCCAGGTAGATCCGGGTCGTCCCGATCAGCAGGGCGATCAGAATGGCCGCACTCAGCACGAAAGCCTTCAGCCGTCGTTCGGGAAAGGCGCGGGTCAGCATGACGCCGAGCGATAGGTAGAAGACCGTCGACAGCAGGGCGTGACCCGAGGGGAAGCTGGCGTTCAGCGTGTCGACAGCCTGGTAGAGCGACGGCGGTCGCTGGCGTTCGAACACCCGCTTCAGTCCCTCGCTGAGCCCCACGCCGCCGGCGAGGCCAATGACCAGCAACAGGGCCGACAGCCGCTTACGCTGGAACAACAGGAAGGCCAGGGCGATCAGGGCGAACAGGGTCAGCACCGAGATCCCGCCCAGGGACGTCAGATCGCTCGCCGCCTCCTTCAACCACCACGGGCCGCGCGGCATACCCGGCGTCGGCTGCATCCACACCAGCACCTTCTGGTCGAAGGCCTGACTTCCCGTCTGGTTCATGTCTTCGGCCAGGTCGGCGAAGATCGTCAGCCCGAGAGCGACGACCAGCAAGGCTCCCAATGCCGCGAATTCCGTGCGCGCGAAGCGGAGGGTGCGATCAACAAATGTAGCAAGCGGTGCGGTATTCATCGTGTCCCAACGGTCCCACCATCGGGACGTTCCTCTCACGCCTTCGTGATCCTTGGCGAGGATCGATGTCACGCCGTCTTCGCGGCCTGTCCACAGGCTCATCCCCCGCCTTCACCCTGATTCGCCCAGAAAGTGATCGTCAAGCCCGTTGACGGTTGGTTAGCCATCTGCGCCCCATATGTGGGCTTGGGGAGCGCTTCAGCCACTAGGTCTTGTGGTTTGTAGCGCGGGGACACCCATTCGATTTTTGTTCAGGGCGGCGAATACCATGGCTGGCGGCGAAGCGTTGAAGACGGTCGATTTCGTGTCCGCTACTGACGGTGATGCGACCGCGCGTCCCCTACTTTCCGTGGTGAGATCCATTCAGCTCGACCGGTCCCGCGACGACCTGCTGACCGACTTTGGCAAGAAGACGCTGGAGGATCGCTACCTGCTGCCCGGCGAGAGCTATCAGGACATGTTCGCCCGCGTCGCCACGGCCTACGCCGACGACGCCGATCATGCCCAGCGAGTCTACGACTATATGTCCAGGCTGTGGTTCATGCCCTCGACGCCCGTGCTGTCGAACGGCGGCGCCAATCGCGGCCTGCCGATCAGCTGCTTCCTCAACGCCGTCGGCGACAGCCTCGACGGCATCCAGTCGGTGTGGAACGAGAACGTCGCCCTGGCTTCGAACGGCGGCGGCATCGGCACCTACTGGGGCGGCGTCCGGTCGATCGGCGAGAAGGTCAAGGGCGCCGGCCAGACCTCGGGCATCATCCCCTTCATCCGGGTGATGGACTCCCTGACGCTCGCGATTTCGCAAGGGTCCCTGCGCCGCGGCTCGGCGGCGGTGTATCTCGACGTCCACCACCCCGAGATCGAGGAGTTCCTCGAGATCCGCAAACCGTCGGGCGACTTCAACCGCAAATCCCTGAACCTGCACCACGGCATCAACATTTCGGACGCCTTCATGGAGGCGGTGCGCGGCGGCCGGACGTTCGACCTGCTGTCTCCCAAGGACCAGGCGGTGGTGAAGACCGTCGACGCCCGCGCCCTGTGGCAGAAGATCCTTGAGATCCGCCTGCAGACCGGCGAGCCCTATCTGATCTTCTCCGACACCGTGAACCGCCAGATGGCGCCGCACCAGCGAGAGCTGGGCCTCTCGGTCAAACAGTCCAACCTGTGCGCCGAGATCATGCTGCACACCGGCCGCGACCACCTCGGCGTCGACCGCACCGCGGTCTGCTGCCTGTCCTCGGTCAACGCCGAGAGCTTCCTGGAATGGCGCGAGGAGCCGAAATTCGTCGAGGACGTCATGCGCTTCCTCGACAATGTGCTGGAAGACTTCATCCGCCGCGCCCCACCGGCCATGGCCGCTGCCGTCTATTCCGCCAAGCGCGAGCGTTCGGTCGGCCTCGGCCTGATGGGCTTCCACTCTTTCCTGCAGTCGCAGGGCGTGGCCTTCGAATCCGCCATGGCCAAGTCGTGGAACATGCGGCTGTTCAAACACCTGCGCCGCGAGGCCGACAAGGCCAGCCGCGTCCTGGCCGAAGAGAAGGGCGCCTGCGAGGACGCCGCCGAGTGCGGCGTCATGGAACGGTTCTCTCACAAGATGGCCATCGCCCCGACCGCCTCGATCTCGATCATCTGCGGCGGCACCTCGGCCGGCATCGAGCCGATCCCGGCCAACATCTATACGCACAAGACCCTGTCGGGCTCGTTCGCGGTCAAGAACCCCTATCTGCAGCGGATTCTGGGGGAGAAGGGCATCGATATCGAGGCGGTGTGGAGTTCGATCCTCGAGCACGAGGGCTCGGTCCAGCATCTGGAAGGCCTGAGCGACGACGAGAAATCCATCTACAAGACCGCCTTCGAGCTGGACCAGCGCTGGATCGTCGAACTGTCCGCCGATCGGGCCCCGGAAATCTGCCAGGCCCAGTCGATCAACCTGTTCATCCCCGGCGACGTGAACAAATGGGACCTGCACATGCTGCACTGGTCGGCGTGGGAGAAGGGCGTAAAGTCGCTCTACTACCTGCGTTCCAAATCGGTGCAGCGGGCCGCCTTCGCCGGCGCCGAGAACAAGGTCGAGGCCGAGGTCGATCCGAACCAACCCGATCTCTTCACCGCCGCCCCCACCGACTATGACGAGTGCCTCGCCTGCCAGTGACCGGGGCGCTGACGGCAAGCTGGGCCGTCGGAACCGCCGCTTCCGGGCCTACGTTCGTCGGTGAATCGCCGAATATGGTCGGTTGGCGGGGTGGCATGCATAGTGCACAGTCCGGGATCGCTGGCGGACTCAGGGGTCGAGCATGCGTTTTGCGGGATTGATGGTCGTGACCGGAGCCGCGCTGTTTTGCGCCGGCGCCGCCGTGGCCGGCCCGCAGAGCGACCCCTGGGCCGTCCGACCCACCACGGTGGCCGACCTTCTGACCCGCCTCGACCACGACGCGGCCACCGCCGACAGCCTCGGCGACCTGAACGCCCCGCCAACAGCGCGCGCCTTCGAGCGCGGCACGGCCTCGCCCTGGGCCGCCAGCGATCGCGACGTCTGGCGTGACGGCGACGGCTACCAGGACCGACTGCGCCTGCGCACCCAGGGCGAACTGCGTCGCGCCGACGGCGCGCCCGTTCCCGTCGGTCCTGCGGACGCCGCCATGGTGGAGGCGCGGGACTATGATGTCAGTTATACGCGCGGCTGGACCCAGGCCCTGGCCCACACCGACTCCGGAGTCGACGTCAGCCTGACCCCGCACGCAGGAGTCGGGATGGGCAGCCGGGGCGGCTCGGTCGAGGCGGGCGCCACCCTGCGCATCGGCCGCGATCTGAATCGCCTGGTGCCGGAAGGCGAGCGCGCCTTCGGCGAACGGCCGCGCTGGTATCTCTACGCGGCCGGGTCCGGCCGGGCTGTCGGCTACAACTGGGCCCGCACCCGCGATGGCGATTTCGCCCGCTCCGGCGTCAGCCACGACACCGGCTCCTTCCTCGGCGACGCCTCTCTGGGCGTTGCCATGCGCAAGGGCGCCATGCAGAGTTCTTTCGGCCTCGTCTATCGTGAGATGGGCGTCGAGAACTGGCGCGCGGGCAGTGGCGTGGACACCGACGTGTCCGAAGGCCTGGTCGCCTTCCAGCTTTCCATCAAACCCGAATAGCCGACCTCGCCTTTCAACACCGCGGTGGACCGGATCGAGCGAACCCATGCGCCATGACCTGACCAGGCCGGACGGCGAGACCTTGGCGGTCGAGCGCGTCGAGGGCGCCGGGCCGACAGTGCTGTGGATCGGCGGTTTCCGCTCGGACATGCAGGGGACCAAGGCTGTAGCCCTGGACGACGCCGCCGGAGACCGCTGCTGGCGCTATGTCCGCTACGACCATTTCGCCCACGGCGAGTCTTCGGGCGACTGGAGGAAGGCGACCATCGGGCGTTGGCGCGAGGACGCGATCGCCCTGCTCGACAGTCTCGAAGGGCCGGTGATCCCTGTCGGATCCTCAATGGGCGGCTGGTTGGCGCTGCTACTGGCGCTGGCCCGGCCCGAACGGATGGCCGGGCTGGTTCTGGTCAATCCGGCGCAGGACTTCACCGAGCGGCTGATGTGGCCCGGCCTCGCCGACCACGAGCGGCAGGCCATCCTGCGCGACGGCGAGGTGACCATCGTCGAGGACGGTCTGGGCCCCTACGTCCTGACCCGCTCCATGTTCGAGGAGGCGCGCGACTGGCTGTTGCTGGACGCCGCCGTGCCGGTGGTAGCCCCGATCCACATCCTCCAGGGCCGCGCCGACGCCGTGGTGCCCTGGCGGCACGCCATGGCCCTGGTCGAGCGGCTGACCGGCGGGGATGTGACGCTGGACTTGATTGAGGGCGGCGACCATCGGCTGTCGGCCCCGACCGATCTGGATCGACTGATCGCGGCGGTGGAGACGATGCGCCGGCGGGCTTGAGGGACGCCGTTCCCATTGGACGAACCGGCCGCCTAGGCCTTCAGGGCGCTTTCCGAAGCCGCCACGCGGCTGGCGGCATGAACCACGGCGCCGATGCGCAGGGCGGCCTGGATCTGGACGTTCGGCACGCCGTGTTTGCGCAACTCGCCCTCGTGCGCGTCGAGACAGGCGCCGCAGCCGTTGATGGCCGAGACGGCGGTCGACCATAGCTCGAAGTCCAGCTTGTCGACGCCCGGATTGGCGATGACGTTCATGCGCAACCGAGCGGGCAGGGTGGTGTATTCCTGGTTCTTCATCAGGTGCAGCGACCGGTAGTAGATGTTGTTCATGCCCATGATGGCGGCGGCGGCCTTGGCCGCGTTGATAGCCTCGGGACTGAGGATCGCCGCAGCCGCCGCGTCGAGGGCCTTGACCACCGGACCCACGCCGATCGCGTGCGCCGAGGCGACGAAACAGCCCCATTTCTGCTGGTCGTTCAGCACGGTCTCATTGGCCAGCGAAGACAGGTTCAGCGAGATGTCCTTGGCGTAGTCCGGCATCAGGTCGCGCAGGGCGTCGATCGACATGAGGGCTCTTTCCAGATGGTTTCAGGTGACGGGTGAAGAGTGAGCGAGGGGTGAGCCACTGCTTTGCTCACCCCTCGCTCACCAGCACTTTTCACTCAGCGTTAGCCGAGGGTGTCGCCGCCCACGGGACGGTTGCAGGCGCACAGCTCATCGGTCTGCAGGGCGTCGACGACGCGCAAGGTGTCCTCCGGCGCGCGGCCGACGTTCAGGTTGGTGACATAGACGTGCTGGATCACGTTGTGCGGATCGACCACAAAGGTGGCGCGGTAGGCGACGCCTTCTTCCTCGTTCAGGACGCCGAGATCGCGGGCGAATTTGCCGCCGTTGTCGGCGAACTGCCAGATCGGCAGCTTGTCGAGATCGGCATGGTCGCGGCGCCAGGCCAGCTTGACGAACTCATTGTCGGTCGAGCCGCCCATCACGATGGTGTCGCGATCGGCGAAATCCTTGCCCAGCTTGGCGAAGGCGGCGATTTCGGTCGGGCAGACGAAGGTGAAATCCTTCGGGTAGAAGAAGATGACCTTCCACTTGCCGTCGAAGCTCTCCTGGGTGACGGGCTCGAAGGCCGAGACGCCGTTTTCCTCGTGGTTGTTGAAGCCGGGCTTCACGCCGACGATCTTGAAGTCCGGAAGGGTCTGGCCAACGCCGAGCATGTGCGAATTCCTTTGAGGTTGAACGGGCCCGGCGGGAGGGGTCTGGCCGGGCG
This sequence comes from Caulobacterales bacterium, assembly GCA_038241335.1. Classification (GTDB taxonomy): domain Bacteria; phylum Pseudomonadota; class Alphaproteobacteria; order Caulobacterales; family Caulobacteraceae; genus Brevundimonas. The sequence goes on from JBBRFV010000017.1 coordinate 9,725, forward strand.
GTGATGCCGATATCGGCCTCGCATCATCTCAAGTCAAATCAATCGTTATACGTATCGACATAGATTGTTATTATAGATGACGCGGTCTAGGGTGCCGCCATGCTCCCGACCCTGCGCCAGCTCCAGTACCTCAAGCTCCTCGCCGAGCACGCCTCGTTCAGCCGGGCGGCGGAGGCCGCGCACGTCAGCCAGCCGGCGTTGTCGGCCGGGGTGCAGGAGCTGGAGCGAATCCTCGGCGCCCCGGTGGTCGAACGCACCCGCGGCGCGGTGCAGCTGACGGCCGTCGGGGCCGAGGTCGTCCGCCGCGCCGAGGACGTTCTGGCCCGCACCGAGGACCTGGTCGAGGCGGCGAAGAACGCCGGCAAGCCCTTGTCGGGCCGGTTCCGGCTGGGCGTGATCCCGACGGTCGCCCCTTTCCTGTTGCCCGCCAAACTGCCCGGGCTGAGGGAGGCTTACCCGGCCCTGCGGCTGTTCATTCGCGAAGACCTGACGCCCCGGCTGATCGCCGGGCTCAAGGCGGGCCAGCTGGACGCTGCGGTCATCGCCCTGCCCTACAGCGCGCCCGGCATCGACCACGCCCGCATCGGCGACGACGAGATCATGGCCGCCGCACCGGTGGGCCACGCCCTCGCCGGGACCGGTCCGATCGCGCCCGGTTCGCTGAAGGCCGAGGACCTGATCCTGCTCGAAGACGGCCACTGCCTGCGCGACCAGGCCCTGGCCGCCTTCGACATCGAGGCCCCCAGGGGCGACGACGTCTTCGCCGCCACCTCCCTTCACACCCTGGTTCAGATGGTGTCGGCGGGGCTGGGGGTCAGTTTCCTGCCCGAGATGGCGGTGCGGGCGGGGCTGGCCGACATGCCCGGCGTGGTGGTCCGTTCGATTTCCGCCAAGGCGCCCCGCCGCGAGATCGTGGTCGCCTGGCGTCACGGGTCCAGCCGTGCGGGCGAGGCGAAGCTGCTGGCCGGGGCGCTGACGCTCGACTGACCGGATCGGGCTGGCTTTCTTACGAAAAAGACATTCAGATCGGGTTCACCACGGCTCCGCTTAAAGGGCGGATCGAGGAGAGACATCCGATGAAGACCGTTCTTTTCGCCGCCGCGGCGCTGCTCGCCACCGCCGCCTGCGCGCCCGTGATCCAGGGCGGGGCGCCGATCGCCCTGCCGCCGGGCCTGCAGGAAACCGCCCAGGTGGGGACCATCACCGTCTCCACCGGCTGGCTCGACGCTGAAGACGATTTCGCCGACGCCTTCGGCGACGAGGTCCATGAAGAGCTGCAGCGCTGCATGCGGGGCACGGCCCCCATCAACGTCCGCATCCATATCGACGCCATTCATCGCGCCGGCCGGGTCGAGACGGCGGTGACCGGCGAGGGCCTGCATACGATGTCGGGGACGGTCGAATTCGTCGACCCGCGCCATGGCGACAGCGTTCTCGGCCGCTTCCCCATCTCGGTGGCCACCAGCACCCAGGGCCGGCTGGGCGGCGTGCTGGGCGACCGGCAGATGATGGTGTCGGAAGAGTTCGGCCGCGCCGTCTGCGATACAGCCTTCGGCCGCAATCCGCGCGATGGCGGCCCACACAACGCGACACGCGGCTAGGCGCCCGATCTTAACCAAGGATTGACGCGAACGCGCGAGTCTCGGGGTCTCTGTATTTCCGGAGCGCCCCATGTCGCGCACGACCGCCCGTTTCGCCGCCGCCCTCCTGTTCGCCGCCGCGGTCGCGGGGCCCGCCCTGGCCCAAGACGCAGCACCCGCGGCGACGCCGCGGGCTCCCGCCGACGCGACCACCCGCGCCCGCTACGACCGCGCCGACGCGCTGAGCCGGTCCGTGTTCTGGATCGAACAGGCGGGGCTCGACCCGACCGACGCGGCCGCCGCGCTGAAGTCGGCCCAGGCCCTGCGCGAACTGGGCCGCTACCGCGAAGCCGCCGAAGCCGCCCAGAAACTGCTGATGATCCAGCCCGCCCAGTATGACGCCCTGCTGGAGTTGGGCCGTGACCAGATCGCCGGCGGCCAGGCGTTCTACGGCGTCGCCCCGCTCGAGCAGGCGCGCGACCTGCGGCCCGACGACTGGCGCCCCCTGTCCCTGCTGGGGACGGCCTATCAGCAGGTGCGCCGCCCCGCCGAGGCCCAGGCCGCCTGGGCCCGGGCGCTTCAGCTGTCGCCCGAGAATCCTGATGTCCTGTCCAACATGGCCATGTCGGCCATGGCGGCGGGCGACACCCCGGCCGCCGAGCCCCTGCTGCGCCGCGCCGCCGCCCAGCCGGGCGCCTCGCTGAAGGTGCGGCTGAACCTGGCCATGGCCCTGGGGCTCAACGGCAAGATGGGCGAGGCCGAGCAAATCCTGCGTCGTGACCTGCCGCCCGACGCCGCCGACCGCAATCTGGAATGGCTCCGCGCGCGCGCCGGCGCGCCCACACCGGACAATGCGCGTACCTGGAACTCGATTCAGGCCAATTGATCGCCTATGTTGGCGGCATGATCGACGCGCTCTACAGCACGCAAATACTCAAGCTGGCGGCCGAGTTGCCGCACAGCGGCCGTTTGGCCGCGCCGGAAGGCACAGGCGAGCGGGTCGCCAGGCTGTGCGGATCGAAGGCGATCGTCGATGTCGCGCTGGACGCCGAGGGTCGTATCGCCGCCTTCGCCCAGGACGTGAAGGCCTGCGCCCTCGGCCAGGCCGCCGCCGGAGTGCTGGGTCAGGTCGTGATCGGCGCCTCGGTTGACGAGATCGAGGCCGCGCGCGACGCCATGACCGCCATGCTGAAATCCGGCGGCGAGGGGCCGACCGGCCGGTTCGAGGGCCTGCGCGCGCTTAGACAGGTGGCCGCCTATCCCGCCCGCCACGCCTCCACCATGGTCGCCCTCGAGGCGACTGTGGACGCCGTCCGTCAGGCCCTGGGTCCGGATGCCGACCGCGACGGGGCCGACGCCCGAACTAGTCTCGCCGGCGCGGCCTGAGCGAGGCCCGTTGCTCCTGCCTTCGCGGCGGGGGATAAGCGGCTCGAATGGCTCCTCCCGGCACCCTCTATGAACGCGGCGTCCGCGCGGCCCATCGGGGCTACAAGCTGACGCTGTCTCCCCTGATCGGGCAGTCGTGCCGGTTCCTGCCGACGTGCTCGGACTACGCCCGGGACGCGCTGATCCAGCACGGACCGGTTCGGGGGGGATGGCTCACCGTCCGGCGCCTCTGTAAATGCCACCCCTTCGGAAGTTCGGGCTATGACCCGGTTCCGGCGCCTCCCGAAAAGACAAAGACATGATCGAACTCAAATTCCCTGACGGCGCATCGCGTGAATATCCCGACGGCTCCACGGGGCGCGACGTCGCCGCCTCCATCTCGCCGTCGCTGGCCAAGCGCGCCGCCCTGGTCGAGATCAACGGCGAGCAGCGCGACCTCGACCGCCCGCTCGAGGTCGGCGGCGCCTTCAAGCTGATCATGCGCGACGATCCGGCGGCGCTGGAGACCATCCGCCACGACGCCGCGCACATCCTGGCCCAGGCGGTGCAGGAGCTGTTCCCCGGCACGCAAGTGACCATCGGCCCGGCCATCGAGGACGGCTTCTATTACGACTTCGCCCGCGACGAGCCCTTTTCGACCGACGACTTCGCCACGATCGAGAAGCGCATGGCCGAGATCGTCGACCGCGACGAGAAGCTGGTCCGCGAGGTCCGCGACCGCGACGCCGCCATCAAGCTGTTCGAGGACAAGGGCGAGACCTTCAAGGCCGAGCTGATCCGCGATCTGCCCGAGGGCGAGACGATCACCACCTATCGCACCGGCGACTGGGTCGACCTGTGCCGCGGACCGCATTTCCCCTCGACCAAATTCGTCGGCAAGGCCTTCAAACTGACCAAGCTGGCGGGGGCCTACTGGCGCGGCGACCACCGCAATCCGCAGCTGCAGCGCATCTACGCCACGGCCTGGGCCTCCAGGGAGGACCTCGACGCCTATCTGCTGCGCGTCGAGGAGGCCGAGAAGCGTGACCACCGCCGCATCGGCAAGGCCATGGGCCTGTTCCACATGCAGGAGGAAGGCCGGGGCATGGTCTTCTGGCACCCCAAGGGCTGGGAGCTGTGGCGCGTGCTCGAGGCCTATATGCGCCGCCGCCTCGACGCCGCCGGCTATGTCGAGGTCAAGACGCCCCAGGTGCTGGACCGGACCTTCTGGGAAAAGTCAGGCCACTGGGAGAAATACCGGCCCAACATGTTCGTCTGCGAGACGGTCGAAGGCGAGACCCTCAGCCTCAAGCCGATGAACTGCCCGGGCCACGTGCAGATCTTCGACCAGGGCCAGCGGTCGTACCGCGAGTTGCCGCTGCGCATGGCCGAGTTCGGGGCCTGTCACCGCTATGAGCCGTCGGGCGCCCTGCACGGGCTGATGCGGGTGCGCGGCTTCACCCAGGACGACGCCCACATCTTCTGCCGCGAGGACCAGATCGTCGAGGAGACGCGCCGGTTCATCGAACTGACCCGCATCGTCCACGCCGACCTCGGCATGAACACGCACCAGATCGCCCTCGCCACCCGGCCCGAGGTCCGCGCCGGCTCGGACGAATTCTGGGACAAGGCCGAGGCCATGCTGGGCGAGGCCGCGCGTCTGGCCGGCGTCGAACCGGTCATCGCCGAAGGCGACGGCGCCTTCTACGCGCCCAAGCTGGACTTCATCGTCAAGGACGCCATCGGCCGGGAATGGACCTGCGGCACGCTGCAGCTCGACTATGTCCTGCCCGAGCGCCTGGATGCGACCTACATCGGCGAGGACGGCGCCAAGCATAGGCCCGTGATGCTGCACCGGGCCATTCTCGGCAGCTTCGAGCGCTTCATCGGCATCATGATCGAGAACTACGCCGGAGCCTTCCCGCTGTGGCTGGCTCCGACCCAGGCCGTGGTCGCGACCATCGTCTCGGAGGCCGACGACTACGCCCGCGAAGTCCAGGCCGCCTTCCGCAAGGCCGGGCTGCGCGCTGACCTCGACCTGCGCAACGAGAAGGTCGGCTACAAGGTCCGCGAACACTCGGTCGGCAAGGTCCCGGTCATCGCCGTCGTCGGCAAGACCGAGGCCGAACACCGCACGGTCGCCCTCCGCCGCCTGGGCTCCCAGGCGCAGGAGGTGGTGTCGCTGGATGAAGCCATCCGTATGCTGACGGAAGAAGCCACGCCGCCGGATCTGCGGGAGGGCTGATCGTCAGCCGGGCGCGGGCGTGGGCCTGGTTGGCGTGGTCAGCCCGGTCTCGCCCCGTCGGAGCAGGCGCCAGTCGCTGACCTCATAGCCCTCTTCGTGCATGCAGGCCGTCATGGCGCGGCGAATGTCGCGTTCCTTGTTGGCCCGCTGGACGCGCGATATGCCGTAGAAGCCGAGCGGCGCGACCAGCACCAGTCCGGTCAGAAGGCCGACGCCCGCCGCCGTCCCCGCGAGCATTCCGCCCCCCGAGGCCGCGCTGGCCCCGAGCGCCACGCCCGCGCCGCCCGCGACTGCCGCCCCGCCCAGCGCCGATCCGGTCCGGCCCGAGCGGAAATTCTCTCGCCGTCCGGCCGCCACATCGGCCGCGCACTGGTTGAAGGCCGCGTCGAAGGCGGCCTGGTTGGCCGGCGGCGGCGTGACGACCGGCGAGAAGCCTCTCGGCGTCGATGCACAACCGGCGATCCCCATCGCCAGACTGACCGCGACGGCCGTCATCCTTGCGAAACTCATGATATCTCTCCCGTT
>JBBRFV010000018.1:0-15392 GCA_038241335.1 Caulobacterales bacterium
CCGAGCCGCCGCTGGCGATCAATGTGCCGGCGGTGATGGTCGTCGCGCCGCTGTAGGTGTTGACGCCGCTCAGCGTGACGGCCTGGGACGGTGCATTGATCTGCAGCGTGCCCGCGCCCGAGATGGCCTTCGCGAACGTCCCGTCGATGCTCTGGCTGAATACCAGCGCGCCGCCGTTGACGATCGAGCCGCCGGAAAGGGTGTTGGTCGCGCCCTGCAGGGTCGTGCCCGCATTGATCGTGGTGATGCCGCCCCAGCTGTTGGTGGCATTGGTCAGAATGGTCGTGCCGGCGCCGTCAAAGGTGACGTACTGGTTGGCCCCGCCGACCCCGTTGGTTTCATAGATCCGACCCGAAAGCGTGATGGCGCCGCCGCTGGTGTTGCGCAGAATGGTCGGATCGATCGCCTGCTGGCCGTTCACGACTTCCAGCGAGATGTCGTTGGCGTAGGTTCCCGTCGCCGCGAACTCGGCCGTCGGGTCGATCATGTGCAGGGTGCCGGTCCCGAACGCGGTCGTGTTGTTGGCGATGATCGTGGCGCCGTTGACGTTAATCGCCCCGGTCAGGCCCGAACCGTTGAAGATCAGCTGGCCGGCGGGCGCGCCCGTCCCGGCGTTGATCGTGATTCCGGGAACGCCGGCCGCGCCCGTCAGCGTCCAGGTTCCGGCGTCCAGCTTGGTCAGCACTTCGGCGGTGCTGACGGTGTTGCCGCTCAGGTCCAACGAACCCGCCGTGCCGTTCGCAGCCGAGCCATCACCTGCGCCGCGCAGCTGCAGCGTATCCGTGCCGCCGCCCAGATCGACCGTGCCGAGGGTGGCGGCGGCGAGAGCACCGGCGTTCTGAAGGGTAATGCCGCTGGCGCCGTCGACCGTCGCCGCTCCGGCCGTGCCGCGGCCGTTGTAGAGCGCCAGAACGTCATTGCCATTGCCTGTGACAATGTCGCCGGTCGACGATCCTGCATGCAGGTTCATCGTCGTTACGAGGTCGCCCGCGAGGACGCCGCGCCCCGTCGCGCTTGAAGCGGCGCCGTAATTGTTGAAGGTGGCGTTGGCCCCGCCCAGTTGCACGGCCTCGCCGAAGATCGCGTCGGACCCGCCTTGAAGCGTACCTGCCGCGGCGTTGGTGATGACGCTGTTCGCGCCCTGGGCCACGACCGCAGAATAAACGCCGGCGCTCATCAGGCCCGCGTTCAGGACCGTCGCCGTGCCGGTGATGAAGGCGGCGTCCTTGGATCCTCCGTTGCCGAGGCTGAGCGCGTTGATGGTGCCGGTGTTGCGCAGGTCCAGGGCGCCGTCGGCCAGGATGCCGCCCGACTGGCCTTCGATCAGCCCCGAGTTGCGGATCGTGCCGGCCGCGATGGTGCGGATCGCGCTGTAGCTGCCGCCGGGCGTATAGACCCCGCCGCTGGTGACCGTGCCCGTGCCGATTACGCCGGCGTTGGTGATCGTCGTCGCGCCGCCCGTGGAGATCGCATAGGCGTCGCCCGTGCTGATGATCCGGCCGGTCGCATTGTTGGTGATCGAGGTCACGCCCGTGCCGGCCGCGGCGATCGCGCCGTTCGTGCCGGTCACGTTGCCGTCGTTGGTCAGCGTCAGACGTGACGCCTGACCCGTGCTGATCCCGACCGGGCCGCCGATCTGCGCGCCGGAAGCGTTGCTGACCGTGAGCAGGCCGGTGGCGCCCGTATTGGTCCCCGCCGAGATGCCGCCGGCCCCGCCGGATACGACGCCGCCGGCGAGGTTCGTGAAATTCAGCCCGGCGAACGAGCTGTAGGCCCCGAACCCTGTCGTGCCGTCGCTGCCGCCGGTCAGCGTGCCGGAGTTCGTCATCGTCGAAACGGCGAAGCCCGTGCCGAAGGCGGAGCCCGTGCCCGCCGCGATTGTTCCGGTGTTCGTCGCCGTCAGGGCGCCGTTGGTGAGGAGACCGGTGTTCGAGCCGGTCACCGTCCCGGCGTTGCTGAAGGTGTTCGTCCCCCCGGTGTTATACCAGACGCCCACAAAGCCGTTGAGCGTTGCGCCGGTCAGGATCGACACCGTCGCCGGCGACCCGTTGCCGTTCATGGTGATCCCGTAACCGGTGCCGGTTGTCGCGGTCAGCGACCCGTCCAGCGTGAGGCTGGACCCGGGAACCAGGGTCCAGCCGGGGCCGGTGGCGCGCGTGCCCGTCAGGGTCAGATTGCCGCTGACGTGGTTGTAGGCATCGAAATTGGACAGATTGCTCAGCGACAGCGTTCCGCTGACGCCGGCGCCCAAGGTGCTGTTGAAGACGTCGGTCGTTCCCGTTCCGGCGCTGATCGTAGTGAACGTCCCGCCCTGCCAGTTGAACACGTCGTCGCCCGCGCCGAGCGTGACGGCGCCCGTGATCGAGCCCGTCGAGGCAAGCGTGAGAGTGTCGATGCCGCTGCCGCCCGCGGCGTTGTAGGCGCCGTCCAGCAGGCCGGCGACCGTGACGGTGCGCGCGCCTGTGCTGGTCGACAGGATCTGCCCGGTCACCGTCGAACCGGCGTTCAGGTTGATCGTCGCCAGGTCGTCGCTGGCCAGCCAAATGCCGCCCATCCCGCCGGTGATCACGCCGCCCGACTGATTGGTCAGCGTCACGCCGCCGTCCGCGATCTCGACGCCGAAGCCATAGGTCGCGTCGCCGCCGCCGGTGATCGTGCCACTGTTGGTGATGGTGTTTGGCGCGAGGGTGGTGGCCAGCCGCAGTCCCGACAGGCCGGCGCCGCCCGTTCCGCCGGCGGTGTTGATGGCGCCGGTGTTGATCAGGGTGAGGCGCCCGCCGGTCACGTTATAGCCATGCGAAACGCCCGTGATCGTGCCGCCGGTGTTGTTGTGGGTCGTCGGATTGCCGCCGGAATAGACGCCGTCGAAGCCCGTGATCGTGCCCGTGTTGGTCACGCTGGCGCCCGAGGAGCCATAAACGCCGGCGGTGCCCGTCGATCCGGTTCCGGTGATCGTCCCGGCGTTGTTCACCGAGGCGACGTTCTGGTACCAGATCCCGGTCGAACCGGTGATCGTTCCAGTCGCCGTGTTGGTCACCAGGCCGTCGCTGCTGAAGTGAACGCCGTGGCTGCCCGTGCCGCTGGCGGTCAGGGCGCCGCTGTTGGTGACCGTGTTGGTCCCGTTGATCAGATAAAGGGCGGCGTTCGTGGTGCCATTGCCGGTCGAGGTCACGGTCACGCCGCTGGCGACGTTGACCGCGTAGTTGCCGACGTTCGTATAGACGCCAGTGGCGCCGGTGACGTTGGCGCCCAGGTTGAACGTGCCGGTGTTGCCGAACGTCCCGGCGGTCGCGCTGATGGCGCGCCCCGTGGCGGTGATCGCCGCCGTGGTGGTGATGTTGATCGAGTTCGTCGACGCGCCTGTGGTGGATGCGTCCACGCCTGTGGCGAACGCCGTGATGTTGCCGATCGCCGCACCGACATTGATCGCGAACGTGTCGAGGTTGGTGCCGCCGCTGCTGGTGGCGATGATTCCGGTTCCGACGGCGTTCGAGGTGCTGTTGATCGTGCCGGCGCCGCTGGTGGTGATCTGGGCTCCGGTGGTGTTGGTCGAGTGGATGCCGGTCGGGGCGACGATGGCCGCCTGGGACTGAATGTTGCTGGCGCCGCCGGTGGCGTCGGTGCGGATGCCGGTGACCAGCGCATTGATCGAGCCGCCCGTCATCTCGACGAAGCTGCCGTAGAAATTACTCGAATTGATGCCGGTGTCGAAGCCCGTGAACGTCGACGAGCCGAGCTGGATGCTGGCGTTGACGCCGGTGACGGCGTTGAAGCCGGCGATGTGCGTGCCGTTGGCGACGAACGACTGGCTCTGGTTCGATGCGTCGAACGACACATAGCCGCTGGGGGCCTGGAGGTTGATGCCGTAGCTGCCGGTGAATGTCGAACCGCTGGAGGTGATGCCAACGCCCATATTGGCGTTGGTCTGGACGTAGAGGGCCGCGCCCCCGTTGACCGTAGTCGTCAGCGTATTGACGCCCGTCAGGGTGACGCCGGTCGAGTTCAGGCTCCCGGTTTGACCGAGGATTCGCAGGGCGTCGATCGTCGGGGCGCCGGTCGTGTTGTTGATCGTAACGCCGTTGACCGAGGTCGTCGCGGCTTGGGTGACGTTGCTGATCAGCACGCCGCCGCCCGCCCCCGTCTGGTCGTTCGTGCTCGAACTGCCGCCCGTCCGGACGATCGTGCCGCCACCCGTCGGCGTGGCGACGGTCGTCTGGGCGAAGGCCCCCGTCGCCGCCAGCGACGCCGCCACCAGCGCGGTGGAACCCAGCAGGGCGATACGGCAACGGCTACGGTTGCCGACAGCATTGGAGCGCGCGGAAACCGTCGCGTTCGCGACGGAACGCTTGTTCGAAACCGACATAACCTAAGCCCCAACCACTGTCCGGTAACGTACCGGAAAACCAAAAAACGTCCGACAGGCTCAGCGGCTTGGAGTCCGCGCAGCGTCGAAAGTAAGATTTGGTCAACTATCAGCCGGCGCCGGTTGGCGTAATGCCGTTCCGTCCCAATCTTGGGACGGTTCGCCGTTCAGGAGACTTCCGTCATCCAGCCCTGCCAGCGTCGCCGGGCGTCGAGGGGATCGTCCGGGGCGGTTTTGGCGACTTCGGACCGATAGATGCTGGCCGAGACCCCGAACGCCTCGCTGAAAAGACGTTTCATCTGCCGCTCGTCCGCAAAACCACACTCGGGCGCGATCACCGCGAAATCCTTGTCGGTCCGATCATCGAGCAGCTGCCGCACCGCTTCGAGCCGCCGCCGGGTGATCAGCCGGGCGATGCCGCCGTCCGCTTCGAACAGCCGATAGAGAGCGGATCGAGACACGCCCGTGTCGGCGCTGATGGTGACCACGGACAGTTTGCGGTCGGCGAGCTGGACCTTGATGACCCGCTCCACGGCGGTGCGACGCCGGTAGTCCTGTCTCCGGGACTCCGCGCTCGACCCGCCGCCGAGTCCCTCGGTCGCCGACAGGAGTTCGATCAAGGCCCGGGACAGGCCAGGCAGGGTGGATTGCTCCAGCACGTCGCCGTGCCGGGCCAGGGACTGGAAGAAATCCGCCAGGACCAGATTTGTCGGCGCGCTCAGGACCCGACCATGGAGACGCAGGGTCGAGCCGGCCCCGGCTTCGACCACATCGCGCGCGATGCTGATGGTGATCACGTGGGCGCCGACAAATTCCGTCCACGAGGGCCGGCGCGTATCCACCAGATAGATGTCTCCCGGTCCGGCCGAAGCGAACCCGCTGGCCGGGCTGCCCAGCACATGGCCCGACAGGACCAGGGTGGCGACGAAATGGTCGAAGTCATCGTTGGCGACGCGGCCGGTCCGCTCGTGCACCGCGCCCGACACGCGTCGCTCGAACACCAGCATGTCTGAGAACCGCCAAGCCTTGACGTCGGCGGCGAAGGGATGGCTGCCCCGATGTACATCGGAGCCCTGCCGGTACAGATGGGCGTAGGCCTCAAAGGCGTCCGCTTCTGACAAGTTGTCACTGGAAAAACGAAAGCGGTCGAGCACGGGGACTCAGGAACTGTTAACGGATTGTCGGAACGACCCCGGATTTGCGAAGGTTGCCCTCGTTCGCGAAAACAGGTCAACCGGTGACCGTGCGCGGCATGAAAATATCGCTGTGCGAATTCTCTTGATCCATGCCCGATTCCATATTCGCAGGCAGGGCCGCGCGCCCTACATCCACGGACGCCTCGCGAGGACCCCATGACCCAGACCCTGCAAATCAGCCATCTCATCGACGGGGAACGCGTCGATGTCGCGCGGCCTGGCGAAAGCCGTAACCCATCCAACACCGACGAGGTCGTCGCGGCCTTCCCGCAGGGCGGACAGGCCGAGGTCGACGCCGCCGTCGCCGCCGCCAAGGCGGCCTTCCCCGCCTGGTCCGAGGCCTCGCCCGAGGTTCGCAGCGACATCCTCGACCGCGCCGGGACCCTGGTCATGGAGCGGCGCGAACAGCTGGGCCGGCTGCTTTCGCGCGAGGAGGGCAAGACCCTGCCCGAGGGCATCGGCGAGACCGTCCGCGCCGGCCGCATCCTGAAATATTTCGCCGGCGAAGCCCTGCGCCGCCACGGCCAGAATCTGGACAGCGTCCGGCCCGGCGTGGAGATCCAGACCTATCGTCAGGCGGTCGGCGTCTACGGCCTGATCACGCCGTGGAATTTCCCCATCGCCATTCCGGCGTGGAAGGCGGCGCCAGCGCTGGCGTTCGGCAACACCGTGGTGATGAAGCCGGCCGGGCCGACCCCGGCCACGGCTTCGGCCTTGGCCGACATCCTGGTCGAGGCGGGCGTGCCGAAGGGCGTCTTCAACCTGGTCATCGGACGCGGCGACGTGGGACAGGCCATCGTCGACCATCGCGACGTCGACGGCGTCTCCTTCACCGGCTCCCAGTCCGTCGGCGCTGGCGTGGCCCTGGGGGCGGTGAGGCGTCAGGCCCGGGTGCAGCTGGAGATGGGCGGCAAGAACCCGCTGATCGTGCTGGACGACGCCGATCTGGAGCGCGCCGTGGCCATCGCCCTGGACGGCAGCTATTTCGCCACCGGCCAGCGCTGCACGGCCTCGAGCCGGCTGATCGTCACCGACGCTATCCATGACCGTTTCGTCGCGGCGCTGGCGGACCGGGTCGCCGCCTTGCGGGTCGGCGACGCCCTCGATCCGCAGACCCAGATGGGCCCTGCGGTCAGCGAGGCCCAGCGCGAGATCGCCTACCAATACATCGACCTCGCCCGCGCGGCGGGGGCCCGGATCGTCACCGGCGGCGAGCGCATCACCCGCGCCACGCCGGGTTGGTACGTCCAGCCCACCCTGATCGCCGACACCGACCCGGCGATGCGGATCAACACCGAGGAGGTGTTCGGTCCAGTCGCCTCGACCATCCGGGTCAGGGACTACGAGGCGGCGCTGCAGGTCGCCAACACAACCGAGTTCGGCCTGGCCGCGGGCATCGTAACCACTTCGCTCAAGCACGCGCGCGACTTCCAGCGGCGCGCCAGGGCGGGAATGACCATGGTCAATCTGCCGACGGCGGGCGTCGACTATCACGTGCCTTTCGGCGGCACGAAGAGCTCAAGCTACGGCCCGCGCGAGCAGGGGTTCGCGGCGATTGAATTCTACAGCCAGACCAAGACGGCCTACACCTCTGCCGGCTGATCGTCCGGACTCTTAGTGACGGACGCGGACGTAGCTGCCAGGGGCGGCCTCTCCAGCCTTGAGCTTGCCTGCCCCCACCTTGCGCGCCTTGACCTTGTCGTCGGCGGCGGCCGCGTCGAGCCAGCCCTGCCATTCGGGCCACCACGAGCCGGGCTTCTTCTCGGCGCCCGTCAGCCATGTATCTGCATCGGCCGGAGCCGCGGCGTTGGTCCAGTAGCCGTGCTTGTCGGCGGCCGGCGGATTGATCATCCCGGCGTTGTGGCCCGAACCTCCCAGCAGGAAGCGCGTCGGACCGCCGAAGAAATTGCGCCCCGCATAGGTGTTCTTCCATGCCGAGACGTGGTCGTCCTTGAGGGCCACGATCATCACCGGGGTGGTGATCGCCGACAGGTCCAGGGCGACGCCGTCGATCGACACCCCGCCCTTGTCCTTGAGTCGGTTCTGCTGAAGCACCTGACGGCCGTACTCCTTGAGCATGCGCGCCGGGATGCGCGAGCCGTCGTCGAACCACCATAGCAGGTCCGAGGCGCGAGCCTCGTCGCCGAGCAGATAGTGGTTCACCACCGAAGACCAGATCAGGTCGTTTGCGCGCACGGTCGAGAACAGCTTGGTCAGGTCGTGCGCCTCGACGAAGCCGCGGTCGTCCAGATAGCGATCGAAGGCCTTGAGGTCGTTCTCGCTGGTGAACACCGACCATTCGCCCATCTCGCCGAAGTCGACCAGGGTGGCGATCAGGGTGGCCGAGGCGACCCGTTCGCTGTGGCCGGTCTGGGCCAGATATGCCAGCGTCATGGCCGTCAGGGTGCCCCCCAGGCAGTAGGAGACGAGGTCGACGTCGGTTTCGCCCGTGGCCAGTTTGACGGCGTCCATGGCCGCGACCACGCCGGTCTTCACATAGGCGTCCAGGCCGTTGTCGGCGTGGCTCTCGTCCGGGTTGGCCCACGAGATTACAAAGACGGTGTGGCCCTGGTCGACCAGCCATTTCAGGTAGCTGGACTTCGGCGTCAGGTCGAAAAGGTAGTATTTGTTGACCAGCGGCGGGATGAACAGCAGCGGGCGGCGATAAACCGTCTCGGTCGTCGGTGCGTACTGGATCAGCTCAATCAGCTCGTTGCTGAACACCACCGCGCCCGGTGTGGCGGCGACGTTGACGCCCAGTTCGAAATCGTTGGGCGCGCGGCGGCTGACCAGCCCCTGCCCCTTGCCGATGTCTTCCAGCAGGTTCGACAGGCCGGTCATCAGGTTCAGGCCGCCGCTCTCGACGGTGCGGCGCGCGACGTCGGGATTGGTGTGCGCGAAATTGCTCGGCGACAGGGCGTTGGTCAGCTGGCGAGCGAGGAAGTCGACCTGGGCGCGGACCGGCTCTTCCACCGGCGCCTTGGCGACGAAGTCCTGCAGCTGGCGCGCGGCCAGAAGATAGGATTGCTTGAGATAGTCGTAGACCGGCTCCTCGGTCCAGGCGGCGGCCGAGAAGCGTCGGTCGCCCTTGGCCGGCGCCGCGACGGGCTCGACCGTCTGGCCCAGGGCGCGCTCGCCCATGGCCCGCCACAGGGCGGTCCAGTCGTTCCAGTTCTTCGCCTGGGCCTCGAACAGGGCGGCCGGCTGCATCATCACCGCGGTGTTGAAGTCGGTCACGGCGCGCAGCATCGTCGTCGGGTCGTAGGGCAGGTTCTTCGGCGTCGCGGCCTGGACCATCGTGGTTTGCCAGGCGGCGGCGGCGTTACGGGTCAGCGTCGTCAGCGCCTCGGCCACGACCGTGGGGTCGGGCAGGGAGACCAGGCCGGGGAAGGTCGGGTCGGCCGCGCCGGTGGGGATTTGCTGGGCCATCACTGTAGCTCCGATTACTGCGCGACGATGACGTCGACGGCCGCGCAATCCTGCGGGGCCACGAACAGGAAGGCCAGCGCGCGATCGGGGTTCTCGGCCGCCCAGACCGGGCAGGGTGCGCCGGCGGCGTCAATCAGCGTCGTCAGGGCGACAGGCCCCGGGGCCGGATGGCGGGAGAAGGTCAAAGCGTCGAAGGGCATGGCGGGTTCCGTCGGCGAGGAGCGTTCGTTGAACACCTTATGTCATGGCTTTTCTGTCGTGAGGATGCCAAGGTTTGCGAGATCGTTGTGCGTTTTTGCACAGAGGCCTTGATGACGGATTTTAACTGGAACGACCTGCGGGCCTTCCTCGCCGTGGCGCGGTCCGGCCGTCTGACGGTCGCAGCAGCCCGCGTCGGCATGGACCACACCACAGTCGGACGCCGCATCGCCGCCCTGGAGACCGCCCTCGGCGCCCGCCTGTTCGACCGCAGCCCCCAAGGCTACGCCCTCACCGGTCACGGCGAGCGACTGATGCCGACGGCCGAGCAGATCGAGAGCCTGACCCTGCAAGCGTCGAACGACGTGGGAGAAGCCGACCAGGCCCTGACGGGCACGGTCCGCATCGGCGCGCCCGAAGGCTTCGGCAGCTACGTCCTGGCTCCGCTGATGGGCGCCTTGGCCGACCGGCACCCGGATCTTCAGATCCAGCTGGTGGCCATTCCCGGGGTGCTGAGTCTGTCCAAGCGCGAGGCCGACATCGCCGTGACCCTGAGCGCGCCGCGCGAGGGCCGGCTGGTGACCCGCAAGCTGACCGACTACGGCCTGAGCCTGTACGCCGCACCGGCCTATCTCGACCCCCGCGCGCCGATCCTGACCCGCGCCGACATGGCCGGGCACCGGTTCATCGGCTACATCGGCGACCTGCTCTACGCTCCCGAGCTTGACTATATGGAGGCGCCGGACGTGGACATTCACGTAGGCTTGCAAAGCTCCAATCTGATCGCCCAGCTTCAGGCGGCGTTGGCCGGGGCGGGCCTGTGCGTCCTGCCCGACTTCATCGCCGCGCGGGAACCGGGTCTGCGTCGCGTGCTGCCGGACACCGTGCATCTGGATCGCAGCCTGTGGCTGGTGACCCATGCGGACCTGAAGTCGCTGGCCCGCATCCGGGCGGTGACGGCGATTATCCTCGAGGCGGTCCGGGCCGACCGGGCGATGTTTACAGGCGACGCGCCTTGATCCAGACGCCCCCGCCCTCTCCCGCCGCCCTGCCCGAGATCGTCGTCACCGGCGCGCGCCTGCCGCCCGCCGCGGGCGAGGCGGCCTTTTCGGTTGTGCGGCTGTCGGAAGCTGACCTCGCGCCGCAACAGCGGCTGGACGAGGCCTTGGCCACGGTTCCGGCGGTCTCGTTGTTCCGTCGCACGTCCAGCCTGTCGGCCAATCCGACGACCCAGGGCATCTCGCTGCGATCCATCGCCCCTTCCGGCGCGGGGCGCGCTCTCGTCACCCTGGACGGCGTGCCGCTGAATGACCCGTTCGGCGGCTGGGTGATCTGGTCCCAGGTTCCGACCGAGGCCCTGTCCGGTCTGGACATCGTGCGCGGCGCCGGGGCCGGCCCCTATGGCGCGGGCGCCCTGACCGGGATGATCGCGCTGCGCGAACGCGACCGGGGGGCGGTTCTGGACGCCTCCGGCGGTGAACGAGGCGAGGCGCGCCTGTCGGCCGCCGGATCGACCATGGCGGGGCCGCTGCGGCTGACCGGATCGGCGCTGTACGAGACCGCCGACGGCTATGTTCCGGTGCGCGGGCCCGCCGCTGGAGCCGCCGACACGCCGCTGGATCTGGAGGTGAAGAGCGCCGCCCTGCGCGCCGACCTTCCCATCGCCGCCGCCACCCTGTCGCTGCGCGCCTCGGCGTTCGAGGAGGACCGGGGATCGGGCCTTGCCGGAGCGCGGGCGACGGCCAGCGGATCGGCGACCAGCGGCGCCTTGGCCCGCTCGCCCACCGCCGACCATGCGGGCTGGAGGCTTCAGGTCTGGCGGCGAGAGAGCGATCTCGCCAACACCTCCGTCGCCGTGGCGGCCGACCGGGCGACGACCACCCCCGCCAACGATCAGTATGCGACCCCGGCCGTGGGCTGGGGGGCCAACGCCGCCCTTCGCGGCGCCAGCCCGGCTCCGGGCCGTGGGCGGCTGGAATGGGAGCTGGGCGGCGACGCCCGGTTCAGCGACGGCGAGACACGCGAGCGGTTCCGCTTCATGGGCGGAACCTTCACGCGCGAGCGCGTGGCGGGCGGGAAGACGGCGGTGGCCGGCGCCTATGCCGAAGGGTCGTGGTCGAGCGGTCCGTGGCTGGCGGCGGGCGGCCTGCGGGCCGACCGCTGGAGCACCAGCGACGGCGTGAGGCTGGAACGCGACCTGGTCACCGGCCTGCCGACGCTGGACGAAACCGATCCGGACCGGTCCGGGGACGTGGTCAGCGCTCGTCTGGCCCTGCGGCGCGCCATCAGTGGGGGACAGGCCTTGCGCCTCGCCGCCTATTCGGGCTTCCGGCCCGCGACGCTGAACGAACTGCACCGGCCGTTCCGGGTCGGCAACGATCTGACCGAGGCCAACGCCGCGCTGGAGCCTGAACGCCTGACCGGGATCGAGGCCGGCTGGGCCTTTACCGGGGAACGGACCCGGCTGGCGGCGACGGTGTTCCGCAACGCCATTGAGGACGCCATCGTCAATGTCACCATCGGCGCCGGCCCCGCCACCTTTCCCCGGGCCGGCTTCGTGCCCGGCGGCGGCGTGCTGCGCCAGCGAATGAACGCCGGCACGATCGAGGCGGTGGGCGCCGAGTTCGACGGCCGCTTCGAGGCGACCGACCGGCTGAGCCTGCGCGCCGCCCTGTCGGTCACCGACGCCCGTGTGGACGGCGGAACGACCGCGCCGCAACTGACTGGTTTGAGGCCGGCCCAGGCCCCCATCTGGAGCGCGACGGCGGGCATGGATTGGCGCGCCAACGACCGGCTGACCCTGTCCGGCGGCGCCCGTTGGGAAAGCCGCCGCTTTGACGACGACCAGAACAGTCGTGTGCTGGCCCCGGCCCTGGTCGTGGACTTGCGCGCGGATCTCGCCATCGTGCCGCGCGTCGGCCTGTGGATCGCCGCCGACAATGTCTTCGACGCGGCGATCGAGGTGTCTGAGACCGGAACGGGGGTGGCTGGCTATGGGCCGCCCCGTTTCTTCGCGGCGGGCCTGCGGCTCAGTTACTGACCAACGCCGAAAACAGATGGCATGGCCCGGAAAAACCGGGTGTAACATCCGGGTTCCGTATTCGAGGCCCAGCGTGACCAATCGACATGGGGTGACCCGCCCTTGAGCGACGATCTCGACCAGCTGGAAGCCGAAGCCATCCAGATCTTCCGCGAGGCCGTCGCCGAATGCGCGCGGCCGGTGATGCTGTTTTCGGCCGGCAAGGATTCGGCGGTCATGCTGCATCTGGCGTGCAAGGCCTTCTATCCGGCGACGCCGCCGTTCCCGCTGCTGCACATCGACACGATGTGGAAGTTCGCCGAGATGTACGCCTTCCGCGACAGCGCCGCCCGGGCCGCCGGCATGGAGTTGCTGGTCCACCGCAATCCGGAAGCACGGGCCCAGGGGATCAACCCGTTCGACCATGGCGCGGCGGTCCATACCGATCTGTGGAAGACGCAGGGGCTGAAGCAGGCGCTGGATCATCACGGCTTCGACGCAGCCTTCGGCGGCGCTCGCCGCGATGAAGAGAAGAGCCGGGCCAAGGAGCGCATCTTCTCGTTGCGCTCGCGCAGCCACGGTTGGGACCCCCGCAATCAGCGCCCCGAGCTGTGGAGCCTCTACAACGCCCGCGTCGGCGAGGGCGAAAGCCTGCGCGTCTTTCCCCTGTCCAACTGGACCGAGCGCGACGTGTGGCGCTACGTCCGGCGCGAGGGCGTCGCGGTCGCCTCGCTGTATTTCGCGGCAGAACGGCCCGTGGTCGAGCGGGACGGGGCGCTGATCATGGTCGATGACGATCGCATGCGGCTGCGGCCCGGCGAGACGCCCGTCCTGCGACGCGTCCGCTTCCGCACCCTGGGCTGCTATCCGCTGACCGGCGCGGTGGAGAGCGAGGCCGTCGATCTGGATGGCGTCCTCAAGGAAATGGCCGGCTCGCGCGCCTCCGAACGCCAGGGACGGGTCATCGACCTCGACCCGACGGCCTCGATGGAGACCAAGAAGCGCGAGGGGTATTTCTGATGGCCGGGGCCCGTTCGATGTTGCGGCTGGTTACTTGCGGCTCGGTCGACGACGGCAAGTCGACTCTGATCGGCCGCCTGCTCCACGACTCGGGCCAGGCCCCCGATGATCAGTTGGCCGCCATCGTCGGCGCCGATGGCGAGCCGGACTACGCCCGCCTGTTCGACGGCCTGTCGGCCGAGCGCGAACAGGGCATCACCATCGACGTCGCCTATCGCACCTTCGAGACCGCCGCGCGCCGCATCGTCCTGGCCGACTGTCCGGGGCACGAGCAGTATACGCGCAACATGGTCACGGCCGCCTCGACCGCCGACGTCGCCGTCGTGCTGATCGACGCCACGCGCGGCCTGCTGCCCCAGAGCCGCCGCCACAGTCGGCTGCTGGCCCTGCTGGGGGTGCGATCCATCATCCTGGCCGTCAGCAAGATGGATCTGGTCGATGGATCGGAGGAGCGGTTCCGCGGCATCGAGACGTCCTATCGGGCCTTCGCCGCCGACATCGGCCTGACCGACATCACGACCATCCCCGTGTCCGGGCTGCGCGGCCACAATGTCGCGGCCCGCGGCCCCGGCATGCCCTGGTACGACGGCCCCACGCTGCTGGAGCACCTGGAGCGGGTCGAGCTGGCCGTGACGGGAACAGGCCCCTTCCGGATGCCGGTGCAGTGGGTCAATCGTCCGAACCCGGAGTTTCGTGGTTTCGCCGGCCGGATCGCCGCCGGCGCCCTGCGTCCGGGCGACGCGGTCAGGGTCCTGCCATCCGGCGTCGCGACCAGGATCGAACGGATCGTCACCCTCGACGGGGACCTGGACAGTGCGGGTCCGGGCCGGTCCGTGACCGTGACGCTGAGCAACGCCGTCGACGTCGCCCGGGGCGACGTGCTGGCCGCCGCGGACGATCCGCCGCCGGTCGCCGACCAGTTCGAACTGGACGTCGTCTGGATGGCCGACGCCCCCCTGCTTCCTGGCCGCTCCTACCTGGTAAAGCTGGGCGCCGCCACGGTGACCGGTCAGGTCACGGACATCCGCCACCGGGTCAATGTCGAGACGGGCGAACGGCTGGCGGCGCGGACCCTGAGGCTGAACGACATCGGCCTGTGCAGCCTGTCGCTTGACGCCCCGATAGCCTTCGAACCCTATGCCGTCAGCCGGACGTTGGGTGGGCTGATCCTGATCGACCGGATGACCAACCAGACGGTGGGCGCGGGCATGATCCGCTTCGCCCTGCGTCGCTCGGTTAATGTTCGCTGGCAGGCGGTCGATGTGACCAAGGCCGACCGCGCCGCCCTGAAGGGCCAGAAGCCCCTGGTGCTGTGGTTCACCGGCCTGTCCGGCGCCGGCAAGTCGACCATCGCCAACCTGGTCGAGCGGCGGCTGCTGGCGGACGGGCGGCATTCCTGCCTGCTGGACGGCGACAACATCCGCCACGGGCTGAACCGCGACCTGGGCTTCTCGGACGCCGACCGGGTCGAGAACATCCGACGGGTGGCCGAGGTGGCGCGCCTGATGGTCGACGCCGGCCTGATCGTTCTGGTCGCCTTCATCTCGCCCTTCGAGGCCGAGCGGCGGCTTGCGCGCGACATGCTGGCCCCGGACGAGTTCCTCGAAATCTTCATCGACGCCCCCCTGGAGGTTGTCGAGCGTCGAGACGTCAAGGGCCTGTACCGGAAAGCGCGAGCGGGTCAGCTGCGTCACTTCACCGGGATCGACAGCCCCTATGAGCGGCCCGCGAACCCGGACCTCCACATCGACGCCAATCGAACCTCTCCGGAGGAGGCGTGTGAACGCGTCCTCGAACTGGTGGCGCGCCGGCTGGCGTAGCGAAGTCCCGACGAACGCTAGTCGGCGTATGGGAGGGACGATTGCCCCTGTTTCGCGGCGGCCTCGGCTCGACAGGACAACCTTTGATCGTCATCGTGCCGGGGCATGTCGCGCGTCGAGGGGGAAGTTCTGGTCGTCAAATCCGCGGACGCCATCGCGCGCCCGGACGGTTTCGCGGCCGCGCATCATGCGCTGATCGCCGACAAGACGCTGCAGTTCCGGATGAAGGGGATCGATCCCCCGCCCAAGCCGCCGAACTGGCTCGAGCCATTGCTGAAGGCGCTGGAGGCCATGGGGCCGGTGCTGGCGTGGATATTCTGGATCGTGGTGGCGCTCGCGGTGCTGGG
>JBBRFV010000019.1:0-15145 GCA_038241335.1 Caulobacterales bacterium
AATATCGAGGCGGCCGACGGCGGCTCGCTGGTCGCCGCTGGCAACGCCCGCGTCCTCTCCGCCCGCCTCAACGACGCGCGCTTCTTCTGGGACGAGGACCGCAAGGTCGGCTTCGACGTCTGGCTGGAAAAACTGAAGGGCGTCACCTTCCACGCCAGGCTCGGCACCCTGGCCGACCGCGTCGATCGCATCGCCGCCCTGGCCCGCGAGATCGCCCCCCTGGTGGGGGCTGATCCGGATCA
This sequence comes from Caulobacterales bacterium, assembly GCA_038241335.1. Classification (GTDB taxonomy): domain Bacteria; phylum Pseudomonadota; class Alphaproteobacteria; order Caulobacterales; family Caulobacteraceae; genus Brevundimonas. The sequence continues at coordinate 243 of JBBRFV010000019.1, forward strand.
GGCCGAGACCGCCGCCCGTCTGGCCAAGGCCGATCTGGCCTCCGCCATGGTGGGGGAGTTCCCCGAGCTTCAGGGCGTCATGGGCGGATACTATGCTCGCGCCTTCGGCCAATCGGATGAGATCGCCGACGCCGTCCGCGACCACTACAAGCCGCAGGGCCCGGCCGACACCGTGCCGACCGCGCCGCTGACGGTCGCCGTGGCGCTGGCCGACAAGCTGGATACGCTGGTCGGCTTCTTTGCGATCGACGAGAAGCCCACCGGCTCGAAGGACCCGTTCGCGCTGCGGCGGGCGGCGCTGGGCGTGATCCGGCTGGTGCTGGAGAATGAGGTCGATCATCACCTCCACGGCTTGATCGCTAGCCACTCCAGCCGTCTCACCGAACAGATCATCCGTGTCGTGGCTCGCCAAACGAACGATGTCGAACTGAGTGAAGGGCTTCAAATAAAGAGCCTCAGAACCTCAGCAGAAGAAACCGTCGTTGAACACGCGCGCCAAGTCCTGAAACGCTGGCCGCGCTCAAATACGGACATGGTAGCGGCGGCAAACCAGTTCGCATCGGAGGTTCGCGCGGAAATGCGGGTCCGATCTGACGTCGAACTTCTTCCCTTCATCCATGATCGGCTTCGTGTGGCGCTTCGCGACGGCGGCCAACGGTACGATCTCGTGAACGCATGCATGGATGGGGGGGCGGATAACCTTGTCCGCATCGTCCGCCGCGTCGACGCCCTGGCCGCCTTCCTCGCCACCGACGACGGCGCGAACCTGCTGGCCGGCTACAAGCGCGCCTCCAACATCCTCAAGGCCGAGGAGAAGAAGGGATCGCTTCCCGAGGGCATGGTCCGCACCGGCCTGCCGGGTCAGCCGGCCGAGGAGACCGCCCTGGCCTTCGCCGCCGAGGCCGCCCGCATCGCCGTCGACGCCGCCCTCGAGGCCGAGGACTTCGCCGCCGCCATGCGCGCCCTGGCCGCTTTGCGCGGCCCGGTCGACGCCTTCTTCACCGGGGTGATGGTCAACTCGGACGTCGCCGAGGAACGCGACAACCGCCTCAGGCTGCTGGGTCAGGTCCGCGCCGTCATGGGCCGGGTCGCCGACTTCGGAATGATCGCCGGATGATCGCTCGCCTTCGCCCGATCCCGTTCGACCTCGGCCCCGTCCATTTCGTCGGCATTGGCGGCATCGGCATGAGCGGGATCGCCGAGATCATGCTCAAGATCGGCTATGCGGTGCAGGGCTCGGACGCAAAATCCAGCGCCAATACCGAGCGGCTGGAAAAGCTGGGCGCCCGCATCTTCATCGGCCATGACGCGACGCATGTCAGCGAGGGCGTCTCGGCCGTCGTCTATTCGACCGCGGTCAAGGCGACCAATCCCGAGATGATGGCCGCCCGCGAGGGCCGCATCCCCCTGGTCCGCCGCGCCGAGATGCTGGCCGAGCTGATGCGGCTGCAGTTCTCGATCGCGGTCGGCGGCACCCACGGCAAGACCACCACCACCTCGATGGTCGCGGCCATCCTCGACGAGGGCGGCCTTGACCCGACCGTGGTCAACGGCGGCATCATCAACGCTTACGGCACCAACGCCAAGGTCGGCGACGGTGACTGGATCGTGGTCGAGGCCGACGAGAGCGACGGCAGCTTCCTGCGCCTGAAATCGACCGTGGCCATCGTCACCAACATCGACCCCGAACACCTCGATCACTACGGCGACTTCGACGGGGTGCGGAAGGCGTTCGTGGACTTCGTCGAGAACATCCCCTTCTACGGCTTCGCCGCGGTCTGCCTCGACCATCCCGAGGTGCAGCGGCTGGTCGCCTCGATCGATAACCGCCGCCTCGTCACCTACGGCCTCAACCCCCAGGCCATGGTCCGGGCCGAGAATGTCGAGATGAAGCCCGACGGCTGCCGCTTCGACGTGGTCGTCCAGAAGCAGGGCCTCGCCGCGCTCGACGAGCCCGACCGCATCACCGGCCTGCACCTGCCCATGGCCGGCTGGCACAATGTCGCCAACGCCCTGGCCGCCATCGCCGTGGCGCGCGAGCTCGATGTCTCGGACGAGGCCATCAAGGCCGGTCTGGCCGGCTTCGGCGGGGTGAAGCGACGCTTCACCACCACCGGCGTGGTCGGCGGCGTGCGCATCGTTGATGACTACGGCCACCACCCGGTCGAGATCGCCGCCGTGCTCAAGGCCGCCCGCCAGGTGGCCCATACCGGTGAAGGAGGGGGCCGGGTCATCGCCGTGGTCCAGCCGCACCGCTTCACCCGCCTGCGCGACCTGATGGAGGAGTTTTCGACCTGCTTCTCGGACGCCGACGCGGTGTTCGTGGCCGACGTCTATGCGGCGGGGGAACACCCGATCGAAGGCGTGGACAAGGACGCCCTTGTCGAGGGCATCCGCCGTTTCGGCCACCGCTCGGTGCAGCCGCTGGAGAGCGTCGAAGCCCTGGCGGGTGTGATCGCCGCCGAGGCGAAGGACGGCGATCTGGTGGTGCTGCTGGGCGCCGGCGACATCACCCAGTGGGCGTATGCGTTGCCGGGGCAGCTGGAGGGGCTGGGGTGAGCGCCCTTCCCGACGTTCGCGGCAAACTCCTGCGCGACGAATCCCTCGGCCCCTTCACCTGGTTCCGGGTGGGCGGGACCGCCGACGTCCTGTTCATCCCCGCCGATGCCGCCGATCTGGCTGACTTCCTCAAGGCGCTCGACCCGGCCATCCCTGTGACGGTGCTGGGCGTGGGCTCCAACGTCATCGTCCGCGACGGCGGGGTCGAGGGCGTGGTCATCCGGCTGGCCGGGCGGGCCTGGGGCCAGATCGCCATCGACGGCATGACCGTCACGGCTGGAGCGGGCGCGCTGGACGCCATGGTCGCGCGCGCCGCCGCCAAGGCCGGTATCGCCGGGCTGGAATTCTATGCGGGCATCCCCGGCGCCGTCGGCGGGGCCCTGACCATGAACGCGGGCTGCTACGGCGCGGAGACCAAGGACATTCTCGTCTCGGCGCGCGGCGTGACGCGGGCGGGCGAGTCGGTCGAGTATGCGCTGGCCGACTTCGGCTACACCTACCGCCACTCCGAGGCGCCGGCCGACATCATCTGGCTCGAGGCGACCTATCGCGGCACGCCCGACGATCCGGAGGCGGTCTCCGCCCGCATCGCCGAAATCACCTCCCGCCGCGAACTGACCCAGCCGATCCGCGAGAAGACCGGCGGTTCGACCTTCAAGAACCCCCCCGGCCATTCGTCCTGGAAACTGGTCGATGAGGCGGGCTGGCGCGGCAGACTGTTCAGGGCCCCGGACGGCAAGGGGGGCGGAGGGGCCAAGTTCAGCGAACTGCACAGCAATTTCATGATCAACCCCGGCGAGGCGACGGCCGCTGACATCGAGGGATTGGGCGACGCCGTGCGCGCCGATGTGCTGGCCAGGACGGGGGTCCAGCTCGACTGGGAGATCAAGCGCATTGGCCGTCCCGGCTGAGATCACCGTCTGCCCGGGCTGCGGCTCGCGCCTGCCCGCCGTCGAGGGGCCGGTCCACGCCTATATGTCGGCCTCGCCCGCCTGCTGGGCCGCGTTCAATACGGTGATGGCGCGGGAGTATTCCGATCCCGGCCTGATGGCGGTGCATCGCCTCAGCGTCGATGCCTGGGCCGTCCAGCACCCGGGCGACGGCTCGCGCCGGGCGATCCAGTCGGTCGGCCTGCATCTCGCGCGGTTGTGGGTCCAGGTCGAGCAGGGGCTGGAAGGCGAGGCCGCCAACGCCGCCATGCTGGGCTTCGCCGCCCGCAAGGCCGACCTGCCCGAACTGCCGCCCCGCTCAACCTACACCTTCACCGTGGCCGAGGTGGTCGAGGCCGCGGAACCCGACGCTCACCGCGCTACCGTGCGTCGCTGGGCCGCCGCGACCTGGGCCGACTGGTCCGATCAGCATGATTTCATCCGCCGTTGGGCGCGGGAAGGTTGAGGCGTTGTTAAGGACATTCGCCGCAACAGGATGACCGATCCGGAGTCCGTCATGAGCCGCCCGCTGTCCGACCTGCACGTCGCCGTCCTGATGGGCGGACTGTCGTCCGAACGGGAGGTGTCGCTGTCGTCCGGCAAGGGCTGCGCCGACGCGCTGGAAGGCCAGGTCGGAAAGGTCAGTCGTGTCGACGCAGGCCGCGACCTCGCCCAGGTGCTGGCGGCCCTGAAGCCGGACATCGTCTTCAACGCCCTGCACGGCGAATGGGGCGAGGACGGCTGCGTCCAGGGCGTGCTCGAAACCCTGGCCATCCCCTACACCCACTCGGGCGTGCTCTCGTCGGCCCTGGCCATGGACAAGGACAAGTCCAAGGCGGTGCTGCGCACGGCCGGGGTCACCGTCCCGGGCGGCGGCCTGTTCGACCGGCATGCGGTCGCGGCGGGCCACGTCATCCCGCCCCCGTATGTCATCAAGCCCAACGCCGAGGGGTCCTCGGTCGGGGTCTATCTCGTCCGCGAGGGGGAGGGGCCTTGCGCCGCGCCCGGCGAGGCCGGCTGGACCTATGGCGACCAGGTGATGGTCGAGCCCTTCATCGCCGGCAAGGAGCTGGCGGTCACCGTGATCGGGGATAAGTCCGGGCCGCGCGCCCTGACCATCACCGACATCACCCCGGCCAAGGGCTTCTATGACTATGAGGCCAAATACGCCCCGGGCGGCTCCAGCCATGTGTTGCCGGCGGTCCTGCCGCCGCATGTGTTCGAGGCCGCGCTGCTCCAGGCCGAGCTCGCCCACGCCGCCATGGGCTGCCGCGGGGTCTCACGATCGGACTTTCGTTATGACGATCTTAAGGACGATCTCGTTCTTCTGGAGGTCAACACCCAGCCCGGCATGACGCCGACCTCGCTCGTCCCCGAGCAGGCCGCGTTCGTCGGGATGGATTATAAAACCTTGGTCCGGTGGATGGTGGAGGACGCCTCATGCCCGCGGTAGTTCGCGGCGGTCGGCGACAGAGTTCGAACCAGCCCGCAAAACGCGGCGCGTCTCCCGGATCCGGAGGGCGTGGCCGTGGGCCGCGTAACGCTTCCGCCGTTCCGGGGAAGCTGGCGGCGATCGGCAAGCTCGACCTGTCCCCCCGCGCAGTGGTGATCTCGATCGCGGCCGGCGTCCTGCTGCTCGGCGGCGTCCTGGCCACCGGCGCCCGGGCCGAACGGATCGGCGCCTCGATCGGCCATGGCGTCGACAGCGCCGCCGCGTCCGCAGGCCTCAGGCTGCAACGCGTCTATATCGAGGGCGAGAGCCCCGAGGCCACCGCCGCCATCCAGCGCGCGGTTCAGCTGTACGCCGACGAGCCCATGACCGCGATCGACCTGGACGCCGTGCGCGGCCGGGTGGAGCAGGTGGGCTGGGTCAAGTCGGCCCGGATCGTGCGCCTGCTGCCCAACACCCTGATCGTCCACGTCATCGAGCATGACCGCCTCGCCGTCTGGCAGAGCGCGGGCCACTCCTGGGTCATCGACGGCCAGGGACAGGTGATTCCGAACGCCGACGCCGGCCGCTATCCCGGCCTGCCGCTGGTGGTGGGCAAGGGCGCCGACCAGGCCGCGGCCGAGGTGCTGCCGCTGATCGCCCAGCGCCCGCGGTTGCGAAGCCGCATCGAGGCGCTGGTGCGCGTGGACGAGCGCCGCTGGGACCTGCGTCTCAAGGATGGCAGCCTTATCCAGCTGCCGGCGACAGATCAGGACGCCGCGCTGATCCAGCTCGACGCGCTCGACCAGCGCGAACGGCTGCTGGATCTCGGGTTCGCCCGGGTTGATCTGAGAACGCCCGAGGAAGTCGCCGTCCGGCCTTCCGCCGGCGACGTGTAAGGTAAGAGGGCAGAATATGGCTGGACGGTCTGTGGACAAGTCTGTGGATGGCGCCAAGGGCGCTGCGGGGCGCGTGCCGGTGGTGGCCGCGCTCGACCTGGGTCAGTCCAAGGTCGCCTGCTTCATCATGAAGCCCGAGGGCGTGCGCCACGCCGACCGCACCGTACGGGTCGCCGGCGCCGGCCACGTCCAGTCGCGCGGGGTCAAGGGCGGCGGCATCGTCAACATGGACGAAGCGGCCCAGGCCATCGGTCATGCGGTCGAGCGCGCCGAACGCGCCGCCGGCTCGCCGGTCTCGGGCGTCATCGTCACCACGGCCATCGGTCAGATGGCCAGCCACAGGGTGCAGGCCCGGGTTTCGCTCGGCGCCAATCCCGTCGGCGACGTCGATCTGGCGCGCGGCATCGCCATGGCCCTGGCCCAGATCCGCCTGCCCAACCGTCGTCCGATCCACGTCCTGCCCATCGCCTGGTCGGTCGACGGCGCGCGTGGGGTCCACGATCCCCGCTCGATGCGGGGCCATTCCCTCGGCCTCGACCTGCTGGTCGTCTCGATGGCCGAGAGCGCCTTCAACGCCCTGGGGCACTGCCTCGAACTGGCCCACCTCGACCTTCAGGGCGTGGTCGCGGCGCCGGTCGCCGCCTCCCTGGCGGCGCTGGAAGATGACGAGATGGATCTCGGCTGCGTCTGCATCGACATGGGCGGCGGCTCGACGTCCGCCGCCGTCTGGGGCGGCCGCTCCCTGCTGCACATCGAATCGCTGAACGTCGGCGGCGATCACGTCACCGCCGACATCGCCCGCGGCCTGTCGACCTCCCGCGCGGGGGCCGAGCGCCTCAAGACCCTGCACGGCTCAGCCATGGCCTCGGCCAACGAGGATCGCGAGATGCTGGAGGCCCCGCCCCGTGGCGAGGATCCGTCGGCCGGCCCTGTCGTCGTGCCCCGCGCCATGCTCAAGACCGTCATCGCCCCCCGCGTCGAGGAGACGCTGGAGCTGCTGCGCGACCGGCTGCGCAACGCCGGCGTGGGGCTGGAGCCCGGCGCGGGCCTGGTGCTGACGGGCGGCGCCAGCCAGCTGAACGGGGTGCGCGAGCTGGCGGTGCGGGTGTTCGACCGCCCGGTGCGCCTCGGCAAGCCGCAGCGCGCGCCGCATATGGCCGACGCGGCCTCCGGCCCGGCCTTCTGCCCGGCCGCAGGCGTATTGTTGCGCGCCGCCTATGGCCCGCGCGAGGCTGTCTCGGCCCGCAAGCTGATGTCGCGGCAGATCTCCGCCGCCGACGCCCCGCGCATTCATCAGGGCGGCGTCTTCGCCCGGGCCGCGGGCTGGCTGCGCGAAAACCTCTGAAGTCCCGCCACCGGCCTTGACGGGTCGATTGCACCGGAAACGCGCCGCTCGCCTGAGTGGCGGGACTGTGTCCGGATTGTAACAACGTGGGCCTTGATTGGTCGCTATCACGCCACAATACCTTGTCCAGACCGCCTTTGCTGCTAGCGTGGAATCCGAACCAGTGTCCGCCGTCGGGCGGTTCTGCGACTGCATCAATTCGGTTGGGGCTCAAAACACATGCAAATCAAGCGCAAGCACCTCTTCGGCACGACGATCCTCGCGGGCGTCATGGCTGCTTCGGCTCCGGCCTTCGCCCAGACGGCGCCGACGCCGGCTCCTGCGGGTCCGCAGGCCACGCAGGTCGAAGAAGTCGTCGTCACCGGTTCGCGCATCCGCCGCGACCCGACCACGGCGCCGACGCCGCTGATCCAGGTCAGCCGCGAAGAGCTGCAGAACACCGGCCTGGCGACGGTCATCGACTATCTGGCCACCATCCCGGCCCTGTCCAACTCGCAGGTTCCGTCCGACACGGTCGGGAGCGTCCTGAACGCCACGGGCCTGTCGCTGCCGAACCTGCGCTCGCTGGGCGCCGGCCGCACCCTGACCCTGGTCGACGGTCGCCGTCACGTCGGCTCCAGCTTCGGTTCGCTGGCCGTCGACATCGACACCATCCCCCGCCTGCTGATCCAGAACATCGAGATCGTCACCGGCGGCGCCTCGTCGGTTTACGGCGCTGACGCCGTCTCCGGCGTGCTGAACTTCGTCCTGCGCAAGGACTATGACGGCCTCGAGATCGACGCCACGGCGCGCGAAGTGAACCAGGGCGGGCCGTATGCGGGTCGCGTTTCGGCCTTGCTGGGTCACAACTTCCTCGACGACCGCCTGAACCTCTACGCCTTCGCCGAATACGAGAAGAACCCGGAAATCACCTCGTTCGACGTCGACTGGATTCGTCGCGCCAACGTGCTGATCGGCGTCGACGCCGATCCCGTCGCCTCGCCGGTCGATGGCGAGATCGACGCCCGTCTGTTCCAGGGTGTGAACCGGATCGACCTGCCGCGCTGGGGTCAGACCACCCTGGCCAACAACCAGCGGCCGAGCGCCCTGAACGATCCGGACGTGCCGCAGAATAACTGCACGGGCTCGCCCAACCTCACGAGCTCCATCTGCTACTCTGTCGATCCGGCCAAGACCTACTGGTATGACGGCACGACGGCCCGTCTGGCCAACTTCGGCACCCGCATCGGCAACACCGGCGCCAACCGTCCGTTCAACATCGGCGGCGACGGCGAGAACCCGGCGAACTTCACCTTCGGCAGCCGCACGCCCGACAGCAAGTCGCAGCGCTACCAGGTCGGCGCCAACTTCGACATCACCGACCACATCCATGGGATGCTCGAAGCCAAATACGTCAACGAAGACAGCTTCCAGCGCAGCCAGCCGACGTTCTTCGACATCTTCCTGATCGACGGCCCGACCACCCCCGGCGGACGCCTGAACACCCAGACGAACACCATTCGTGCTGTGAACCAGTTCGACCTGCGGTATTCGGACAACGCCTTCCTGCCGGCCAACGTCAAGGCTGCGATCGCGGCCAACACGATCCAGACCTATCTCGCCCCGACGGCTACGGCTCCTGGCGCGGACGGCGCCATCATCGTCGGCCCCAACGCCCAGATCGCGCGCCACGACATGTTCGGCCCGGATCGCTACCAGCAAAACCATCGCGAACTGCAGCGTTACGTCGCTGACTTGTCCGGCGATTTCGACCAGATCGGCTTCGTCCGCAACGTGTCGTGGGACATCGGCTACACCTACGGGAAGGCCGACAACCGCAACGACGAATTCACCGTTGAATCGCAGCGCTTCGCTCTGGCCGCCGACTCCGTCGTCGACACGGCGGGCATTGTGAACGGCCACCCGGGCGAGATCGTCTGCCGCGTCAGGCTGCTGGCGGCGCAGAATCCGGCGCTCGCAACGTCCTCGGCCTCGCCCGTCGGCTTGTACGATTACGTCCGCGGCGGCGACCTGCGCTCCAGCGCGACCGGTCTGGGCGACGTCAACCAGTGCCAGCCGCTGAACGTCTTCGGCAAGGGCAACCAGAGCGAAGCGGCTCTGGCCTACGTGGCGGACAAGACTTTCGTCGTCCAGCAGAACCGGCAGGAAGACGCGCTCGCCAGCGTGTCCGGCCAGCTTTGGGACTTCTGGGGGGCTGGCCCGATCGGCGTCGCCCTTGGCGCCGAATACCGCAAGGAAACCGCTGTCGCGACCGGCCGTACGGCCGGCCTCGGCGATCGCTTCGTGTTCGGCAACGGCAGCTCTGACTTCCCCGAGCGGTCCTATGACACCAAGGAATTCTTCGGCGAACTGTCGATCCCGCTGATGCGCGACAGCTGGCTGGGCGAATACGCAGAACTGAGCGGCTCCTACCGCCACTCCGACTATTCGACGGTGGGTAAGCAGGAAGTCTACGGCGTCAACCTGGTCTACCGGCCGATCGCGGACATCGCGTTCAAGACCAGCTACAACACCTCGATCCGGGTGCCGTCGCTGGGCGAGAATTTCTCGGCCGCCAGCCAGACCTTCGTCAGCTTCGCCGGCGATCCCTGCTCGACCGCGGCGATCAACGCCCCCGGCCTGGCCGCGGATATCCGCCAGAACCGCATCACCAACTGCACCACCTTGGCGGCCCAGCAGGGCCTGACGTTCGACTTCGCCGGCGCCACGCCGGGTACAGCCGATGACTTCCTGCCGATCTATACCTCGACCGTGGCCGGCGTGAACTCGGGCAACCCCTTCCTCAAGCCGGAAGAGTCCAACTCCTTCACCTTCTCGACGGTGCTGCAGCCCCGGTTCCTGCCGAACTTCTCGCTGGTGCTCGACTACTATGAGATCGAGATCTCGAACGTCATCGCGGCGGTCGGCGCCTTGGCCGTGGCCACCAACTGCGTCAGCGGTCCCAGCCTGAACCAGGCGGCTTGCGACACCATCTTCCGGCGCGACAACGCTCCGGGCCGTTCCTTCTACGTCGGGGCGCCGGTGGGCGATCCGATCGGCGGCTTCATCCAGGGCTCGGTCAACTACGCCAAGCGCACGACCCGCGGCCTGGACTTCACCGCCAACTACCACCTCGATACGGAAGAGGCCTTCGGCCATAACTGGGGCACGTTCCGCTACCGCCTCGCGGGTTCGTGGCTGATCGAACAACAGGACTTCACAAACATCGCCAACCCGGCGGCGTTCACCGAAAGCGCCTCGACGGTCTTCTTCCCGCGTGTTCGCATGACCCAGACCCTGGCCTGGAACCCGACGGAACGCCTGACGATCCAGTGGATCGCCGACTTCCAGACGTCGCAGAACATCATCTTCCCGCGCGACTTCATCGCCAACAGCGACAGCCGCCCGCTGGAATACATCAGCACGGGCAACTTCATCCGGAACGACATCTCGGTTCAGTATGGCGTGACGGACGACCTGACCCTGCGCGCCGGCGTGACCAACGTTCTCGACGCGGAGCAGGCTCCGTGGCTGGGCGTGGCCCTCGACTCGAACTTCGACCCCTACGGTCGCCGGTTCAACATCGGCCTGAACTACAAGGTCTGGTAAAACCCGGATCCACCACCAAGACGACGAAGGGCGGCTCTCACGAGCCGCCCTTTTTCGTTTCAGCATGATCCGTCCGCGTTAAATAATTCCGGCAAAGGTTAACGAATTCCGTGGCCGGTCGCCCGACTCAGCCTATCCGGTAACCTTCCCTTAAGCAGTTTGGGCGTTTCCTTAACGCGCTCATAACCAATGCGAATCGGCGGGGTTTCGCATCGGAGCGTCAAGGGCAGGGTCGGATAAGGTCGGAATCAAATGTCTCTCTCGCTGGTGCGTCCGCAAAGCTCGGACCTGAAACCCCGCATCGTCGTCTTCGGCGTCGGCGGCGCAGGCGGCAACGCCGTCAACAACATGATTGATGCGGGTCTGGAGGGCGTCGAGTTCGTCGTCGCCAACACCGACGCCCAGCATCTGTCGTTCGCCAAGACCGACCGTCGCATCCAGCTGGGTGAGACGATCACGCAAGGCCTGGGCGCGGGCGCCCATCCCGAGGTCGGCATGAACGCGGCCGAGGAATCGGCCGAGGAAATCTACGGCCACCTCGACGGCGCCCACATGGTCTTCATCACCGCCGGCATGGGCGGCGGCACCGGCACCGGCGCTGCGCCCGTCATCGCCAAATGCGCGCGCGACCGCGGCATTCTGACGGTCGGCGTGGTGACCAAGCCCTTCACCTTCGAAGGCCGCCACCGCATGCGTCTGGCCGATGCCGGCATCGCCGAGCTGCAACGCTATGTCGACACCCTGATCGTCATTCCGAACCAGAACCTGTTCCGCGTCGCCAACGAACGCACCACCTTCGCCGACGCCTTCGGCATGGCCGACCAGGTGCTGCACTCCGGCGTGCGTTCGATCACCGACCTGATGATCCTGCCTGGCCTGATCAACCTCGACTTTGCCGACGTCCGCGCCGTCATGTCCGAAATGGGCAAGGCCATGATGGGCACGGGCGAGGCCTCGGGCGACGACCGCGCCCTGATGGCGGCCCAGAACGCCATCGCCAACCCGCTGCTGGACGAAACCTCGCTCAAGGGCGCCAAGGCTGTTCTGGTGAACATCACCGGCGGCATGGACATGACCCTGCTGGAAGTCGACGAGGCCGCCAACGCCATCGCCGGCGAAGTGGACGCCGACGCCAACATCATCTTCGGCGCTGCCTTCGATCCGGCCCTGGACGGCAAGATCCGCGTCTCGGTGGTTGCCACCGGCATGGAGGATATGGCCGCGGCCAAGGCCCCGCCCAGCACCGGCTCCGCGGCTCTCGAGACGCGCCGCCCGACGCCCGCCTACGCCGCTTCGCGCGCCGAGCCGGTACGCAGCAGCGAACCGGTCCGGTCCGAGCCCGTTCGCACCGAAGCCCCGCGCCAGCCCGAGCCCCGCGCCCGGGTGGAGGAGGCCGCGCCGGTCGTGCCGACATTCCAGTCGCCCCAGCCTACCTACGGCGCCGTCGCCCGCGCCCCCGAACCTCGCCGGGAGCCGGTGATCCACGTCGCCGAGGAGCGCACCCTCGAACCCATCGTCGATCCCTGGGTCGAGGAATATGAATCCTCGCCGCGCGCCGCCGCCGCGCCGGCCCAGTCGCAGGGCGATCTCTACGCCGAGCGTTCGGCCCCGAGCGCTGCGCCGCAACGCGACGAACCGGCCTATGACGACGACTACGACCGGGACCACCGCAAGAGCGGCTGGAGCCTGTTCGGCCGCGGCAAACGCCAGCCGGCCCAGCCGACCAATGCGCCGCAGCCGACCCGCACGGAAATGCGCTCGACGACCTCGGCCCAGATCTCGCCCGAGCCGGAAACCGGTCAGACCGAGGACGACCTGGAAATCCCGTCCTTCCTGCGCCGCCTGGCCAACTAGCTTTCGTCCGACCCTTCGAGCCGCCCCGGGGACCTCTCCGGGGCGGTTTCGCGTCCGGGGCGAATGATTTCCCGAATCGAAACAATCCGAAACCCGACTTTCATTTCGCGCTTGCGAGAGGGTCGCTAGACGGTTCGTGGGGCGAACTCCGCGCGCAGATGCGGACGCAAAACAAAAGAGAGTTCGAGTTTGTCGGTCAGGACTGACCATCGCCAGAAGACGACCGTCGCCCCCGCGATCATCGCGGGCGTGGGCGTGCACACGGGCGACCGGGTGCGTCTGGCCGTGCGTCCGGCCCCGGTCGGCACGGGCATCGTCTTCGTGCGCACCGACATCAAGGACCGCGACAACCGCATTCCGGTCTCGGGCGAGGCCGTCGTCGACGCCCGCCTGAACACCATGATCGAAAACGCCGCCGGCGTGCGCCTGTCGACCATCGAGCATCTGATGGCCGCCTTTTCTGCGCTGGGCGTGTCCAATGCCGTGGTCGAGGTGGACGGCCCCGAGCTGCCGATCCTCGACGGCTCGGCCCTGCAATTCGTCCAGCTGCTGGATCGCGCCGGCTTCCGCCGCCAGGAAGCGCCCGTCCGCTATATCGAGATCCTCGAGCCGATCCGGGTCCGGGAAGGCGACAAGACCGCCGCCCTGCTGCCCTGCGACCGCTACGAGATGCGCTTCGAGATCGATTTCGACACCCCGGTGATCGGCAATCAGGTGGTCGACTTCGTCGTCGATGAGGACACCTTCCGCAACGAGATCATGGCCGCCCGCACCTTCGGCTTCGCCCATGAGGTCGAGGCCCTGCGCCGCGCCGGCCTGGCCCGCGGCGGCAGCCTCGAGAACGCCGTGGTCATCGACGGCGACCAGATCCTGAACCCCGGCGGCCTGCGGATGGAACGCGAGTTCGTCAAGCACAAGGCGCTGGACGCCATCGGCGACATGTACGTCCTGGGCGCGCCCCTGCTGGGTCGCTACGAGGGCGTCAAGGCGGGCCACGCCATGAACAACCTGCTGGTCCGCGAACTGCTGGCCAACCCTCAGGCCTGGCGCGAAGTGACGCGCATGCCCGAACTGGCGATGGCGGGCTGATCTAGCCGGACGGGTGAAAAGTGCTGGTGAGCGAAGGAGTGAGCCGATGCATCGGCCGCCATCGCGAGCCCGCTCACCCCTTGCTCACCAGCACTTTTCACCAAGCCTCGCGTAAGCCTCCACCTCGGCGATCCGCGCCGCCTTCTCCGCCTCCGCCAGGAACGATCCCTCGAAGCTGTTCTTCGCCAGCGTGGTGACCTGTTCGCGCGTCAGGCCGACGGCCGCGGCCAGCCGGCGGTAGTTCTCGTTCACATAGCCGCCGAAATAGGCCGGGTCGTCCGAGTTCAGGGTCACGTGCAGCCCCTGCCGCAGCATCTCCGGGACCGGATGGTCCTTCAGGTCCTTGACCACGCAGAGCTTCAGGTTCGACAGCGGGCAGACCGTCAGGGTCATCTGTTCGCGGACCAGCCGCTCGACCAGGGCCGTGTCCTCCATCGAGCGGTTGCCGTGATCCATCCGGTCGATGTGCAGCAGGTCCAGCGCCTCATACACATAGGCGGGCGGGCCCTCCTCGCCGGCGTGGGCGCAGAGCTTGAGGCCCAGTTCGCGGGCGGCGGCGAAGACGCGGACGAATTTCGAGGGCGGATGGCCGACCTCCGACGAATCCAGTCCGACGCCGATGAAGTGATGCAGATAGGGCTTTGCCGCCTCCAGCGTCGCAAGGGCTTCGTCTTCGCTGAGGTGGCGCAGGAAGCTGAGGATCAGGCCCGAGCTCACCCCCAGCTCCGCCTTCGCCCGGTCCATGCCGGCGATCAGGCCCTCGACCACCACACGGAAATCCACGCCCCGGTCCGTATGGGTCTGGGGGTCGAAGAAGATCTCGGCATCGCGCACGTTGTCGGCCGCGGCGCGCTGGAAATAGGCGAAGGCCAAGTCCTCGAAGTCCCGCCGCGTCAGCAGGACGTTGGCCCCGGCGTAATAGATGTCGAGGAAATCCTGCAGATTGGAAAAGTCATAGGCCGCCCTGACCGCCTCGACGCTGTCGAACGGAATGGCGACGCCGTTGCGCCGGGCCAGTTCGAACATCAGCTCGGGCTCAAGCGAGCCCTCGATGTGCAGGTGCAGTTCCGCCTTGGGCAGGCCGGCGATGTAGGCGTCAAGGGACATGGACGGCTCCGCGAATGGGCCGCCAGTCTAGCCTACATCCGCTCCGGCGTGTCGATTCCCAGAAGGTTCAGCGCCGTCTCCAGTTGCTTCAGCGCGGCCTTCGA
>JBBRFV010000020.1:0-14879 GCA_038241335.1 Caulobacterales bacterium
GGCCCAAGGCGGCCAGATGCAGGGCGGAAAAGCCGGCGCTGACCGCGCCCGGCGGCGGAAGATAGGCGACGACCGCGCCCGCCGGGATGGCGACAGTTCCGGACAGGCCCGGGATCAGACCGGCGGCGACCTTGAGCAGGGTGGTCTTGCCCGCGCCGTTCGGGCCGATCATGGCCAGCACCTCGCCCGGCCTGGCGGACAATGTCACGGGCCCCAGCCGGAAGGCGTCGCGGCCGACCACGAGGGCGTCGAGGGTCAGGCTCATGGCCGTCGCCTCGAGGTCCAGACGAAAGCGGCCAGGAAGACCGGCGCGCCGACCCCGGCCGCCAGCAGGCCGACGGGCAGTTCGGCGGGGCCGAAGGCGACGCTGAGCCGGTCGATCACCAGGGCGAAGACGGCGCCGACCGCCATGGCGGCGGGGATCAGCCGGCCGGCGGCGTCGCCGACCAGCCGCCGGGCCGCGTGCGGCGCCAGCAGACCGATCCAGCCCACCAGGCCCGACACCGCCACCGCCGCCGAGGTCATCAGGGTCGCCGCCGCGATGGCGATCAACCGCAGCCGTCCGGCGGGCAGGCCCAGCGACCGCGCCTGCTCCTCGCCCAGAGACAGGGCGTCGAGCCGGAAGCCAAGTCGCATCAGCACGCCCGCGCCGATGGCGATCGGGATCGCAGCCAGCAGGGACTCGCCAAGCGTCGCGCGTCCGAAGGAGCCGAGCAGCCAGTAGGTGACGCTGGGCAGCTGAGAATAGGGCTCGGCCACGACGGCTACGAGAGCCAGACCGGCCGCGCCAAGAGCGCCGACGACGAGGCCGCACAGCACGAGCGCGAGCCGGGGGTCGCCGCTGCGAGCGGCCCTGGCGCAGGCGAGAGCGAGACCGGCGGCGCCGAGACCGGCGGCGAAGGCGGCGCCCTGGACCCCCAGCGCGCCGGCGCCGAGCAGCAAGGCCACGGCGGCGCCGAGCCCCGCCCCCGACGACACGCCCAGCAGGTCGGGCGCCACCAGCGGATTGCGGAACAGGATCTGGAAGCCCGCGCCGGCGCCGGCCAGGGCTGCACCGGTCGCGGCCGCCGTGATCAGCCGGGGACCGCGCAGGGCGAGGGCGAGGGCCGCATCGGGCGAGCCACGGCCGACGGCGGCGGCGGCGATGTCCCATGGCGTGACGGGAAGCGGTCCGGAGGCGAGGGCGACGCCGACGGCGATCAGGGCGAGGGCGACAGCGAGAAGCCGGGCGCAGTCGGGCTTCAACCGATCCACCGGGGCTTGGGCACTTCGGTCGCGGACATGCCGTAGAGGGCGCGGGTCAGGTCGGCCAGCTGCATGACCGATCCCGCGGGGTCGGCCAGCCAGGCGCACCCGAGCAGGCGGTTCACCGAGGGTGGACGGTCGATCCAGCCGAAAGGGGAGTCCGGGATGAGCAGCAGCGGACGGGTCGAGCCGTCCGGTCGTTCGCGCCACAGCGGATCGTGCCGGATCGCGTCGGCGAAGCGGGCGTCCAGGGTCACCAGGGTGTGCGGGTTCCAGGCCGCCACCTGCTCGCGCGAGACACGGCCGATGTCGCGCCCGCCGACGGCGACATTGTTCCAGCCGGCGCCCTCCAGAACCTCGGTGGCGAGCGCGCCGTGGAAGGCTGTTTCCAAACCGTCGCCGCCGCGCGCGTAATAGAAGGAACGCGCCTCGCGCCTCGCGCCCCAGTCCGCGAGGACGGCCGCGGCCCGCCCGGCCAGGCTTTCGGCCCTGGCGTTGACGCCGAGCAGCCGGCCCGCCTCGCGGATCGCCTGCGGGGTTCGGGTCAGGGCCCCGTCGATCAGTCGCCAATCCACGCCCAGCCGGCCTTTGAGCCGGTCGGCCAACGCCTGATGCTCGTCACCGACGTCGCCGTAGTCGAGGATGAGCCTGGGATGGAGGGCGGCCAGGGTCTCGAGGCTGGACGGCGCGCCGCCGGTGGTCAGGGCCCCAAGCTGGGGCAGGGCCGCCGCCTCGGGGGCGAGGGCCCGCAGGGCCTCGGCGGTTGGCTTGCGCGGCCAGCCGAGCAGGCGATCGCGGGCGAGGGCCCAGATCAGCAGGGCCGCCGGCTGGCCCGCCGCCAGAACGTCCCGGACGCCCGGCCGGGCGCGGGGTCCGCAGCCCGCGAGCGTCAGGCCCGCGCCCGCGCCGAGCATCAGATTTCGTCGTGTCTGGATCATGCCCGGTCGCCCCGTCGGTCCGTCCCTCGTATCGCCCCCCGCGCGCCAGGTCGAGGTTCACGAAGGGTTACTGCTTGTCACGCGCCCTTCACGATGGTCCTATCCGCGCTCGACACGGGGCGGGGAGACCGCGACGACGTTCGCGCGCCCTTACCGACAACACGGACCGAGCGGGTGGTCCGGCATTTTACAGGTAGGCATGACCAATATCGTCATTCTCGCGGGGTTGCTGATAACCCTGCTCACGGGAATTCCCGTGCTTCTCCAGATCCTGAAGAACCACCCCAAGGGGTTGATCATCCTGTTCTTCGCCGAGGGCTGGGAGCGGTTCTCCTACTACGGAATGCGCGGCCTGCTGGTCTATTACCTGACCCAGCATTTCTTCTTCGAGGACAGCGCGGCGACCTCGACCTACGGGTCCTACACCTCGCTGGTCTATCTGCTGCCGCTGATCGGGGGCCTGCTGGCCGACCGTTGGCTGGGCACCCGCAAGGCGGTGGCCTTCGGGGCCCTGCTGCTGGTCGCCGGTCACGGGCTGATGGCTTATGAAGGCCGGGACACCACCCAGACCCTGCGTTATGCCGGGCAGGAATACAGCGTGCAGGCCGAGGGGCGCGGCGACGCCCGCACCGTGGGCGTGATGCTGGACGGCAAGAGCTATGCTTTCGGCGCCGGCGAGGGCGGTGGACTGGCGGTCAAGGACCTGCCGGCGGGGGCGGCGCTTCCGGGGGTGCTGCCCAAGGGCGAGTACACCCTGACGACCAACACCGATCCGATGGGCCTGAACATCTTCTACCTGGCGGTGTCCCTGATCATCATGGGCGTCGGCTATCTGAAGCCCAACATCTCGACCATCGTCGGCCAGCTGTACGCCCAGGGCGATCCGCGGCGGGATTCCGGCTTCACCCTCTATTATTACGGCATCAACCTGGGCTCGTTCTGGGCCGCCATCCTGTGCGGCTGGCTGGGTCAGACCTATGGCTGGGCCTATGGCTTCGGCCTGGCTGGGGTCGGCATGGCGGCCGGCCTCGTGGTCTTCGTGCTCGGCAAGAATCTGCTTGAGGGCAAGGCCGAGCCGCCCAACCCCGCGCGGCTGAAGGAGTCGGTCTTCGGGCCGATCAACCGCGAGCACCTGATCTATCTGGGCGGCCTGCTGGGGGTGATCCCGGTGTGGTTTCTGATGCAGCACAGCAAGATCGTCGGCGCCGCCCTCGGCGTGTCCATCCTGCTGTCTCTGGCCTTCATCCTCTTCATCCTGGCCGCGGTCTGCAAGACCTGGGCGCAGCGCCAGCGGATGATGCTGGCGGTGGTGCTGGTCACCGGCGCGGTCATCTTCTGGACCCTGTTCGAACAGGCCGGCAGCTCGCTGAGCCTGTTCGCCGACCGCAACGTCAATCTGCTGATCCTGCCGCAGGCGATGCAGGCGCTCGGCTTCAACTTCGGCACCGTGGCGCAGATGGCTGCGGTGGGTTTGCCGCTGGACGGTCACTGGGTCGACACGACGATCACCTCGTCGCAGACCCAGTCGTTCAACGCGGGCTTCATCCTGCTGTTCGCGCCGGTCTTCGCGGCACTGTGGGCCTTCCTCGGCAAGCGCAATCTCGACCCGAACCCGACGCTGAAGTTCGGCCTGGCGCTGCTCCAGGTCGGCCTCGGCTTCCTGGTGGTGGTGTGGGGCTCCAGCCTGGCCAACTCGGCCTTCCAGATGCCCATCATCCTGCTGGGCCTGCTCTACATGCTGCACACGACGGGCGAGCTGTTCCTGTCGCCGGTGGGGCTGTCGGAGATCACCAAGCTAAGCATGCCGGCCGTCGTCAGCTTCATGATGGCGGTGTGGTTCCTGGCCAGTTCGATCGCTCAGTATGTCGGCGGCTTCATCGCCGGCATGGCGGGCACCGAGACGGTGGGCGGCGAAGTTCTGGACCCCGGTCTGGCGCTGCGCACCTCGCTGGGCGTGTTCGAGAAGCTGGGCTATGGCGGCCTGATCGCCGGCGCGGTGTTCATCGTCCTCAGCTTCCTGATCAAGGGCTGGTCGAACGGCGTCAACGAGGCCTCCAACCATCCCGGACCGACCCTGACGGATCGCGGTCAGGAAGACGGCAACATCGCCGATCCGGGCCACTCCACGTCCTGACACTCCTGCCCGGACACGGAAAAGGCGGCGCTTTCGGGCGCCGCCTTTTTTGTTATGCGAAGCGGGACCGAAGATCAGAGGGTCTTGCGGATCTGCAGGAACAGCCACGGGCTCATCTGCGTGCGGCGCACCTCGTGATAGGCCAGGGGGGCCACGTCCCGGGGTCCGGCGTAGATGTCGCGGTCGTAGCCCTTGCGGCGGTCGCCGGCGTTGCCGAGGTCGAGCCTCAGCGTCAGGTCCGCGCGAGGCTTCCACTGGGCGTAGAGGTCAAGCGCGGCCTCGGCGAAGCCGTCGCGCACCTCCCGCGTCCTGTAAGACTTGCCCCGGTCGAGGTTGCAGCCGTGGTGGACGCCGTATGACCATCGTCCCCCCCGCAGGTCCTGGTCGTAGGAAACCCCGCAGCCGAAGGCCTGTTCGCCGGAGAACCGGCGCGGTCGGCCGGTCAACGGATCGGTCAGTTCTGACCAGGTCCAGCTGGCGCGCACCAGCAGCCGGCCACCCGGCAGGCCCAGCCGGTCCGTCGGCAGGGTCAGACGGGTCTGGATCAGGTCCTGGCGACCATCACCGACGTTGCCGACCGCGTCGAAGCCTCCGGCCAGCGGGATGATCTCCACGACGTCTTCGATTTCTGCGTGACGCCAGGTCACGTCGGCCACGCCCTCGGTCCAGAACCGGCGCTCGTAGACGCCCTCCACGACCCAGGCCTTGTAGGGCTCGAGCTCCGGGTTGCCGCCCTCGACCTGGCCGATGTCGATGTCGGCCGAGGCGATGAAGTCGCCGAAGTCCAGCTGGCCCACCTCGCGCTCGAGGCGCAGGCGGAACTGGTTGCCGGGGCGCGGGGTCCAGGTCGCCTGGATGCGGGGCTTGGGATAGACGAAACGCCTGGACCGGTCGCTGTCGCCGGACTGGCTGATGCGCGACACCTCGACCCGCAGCGCTGCCTCGAGGGTGAAGGTCAGGCTTGGACGCCAGGTGGTCTGACCGAACACCTCGCCGCGCAGTTCCTCGACCTTGACCGCGGCCGAGGGCAGGACGACGGGCGCGCCGTTCTCGGCGTAGGTCGTGGCGCTGTCGAGGAAGTTGTAGGCGACCTCGCCGCCGCTCTCGAAGGCCCAGTGATCGTCGGGGCGGAAGCGAACTACCCCGCGGCCGATGCTCTCGCCGGACGTCGCGTCGTTGGTGAACAGTGACGAGTTCGCGCCGCTGATCCCGGCCCCGGCGTAGGCTTCGCTGGAATAGCGCTGCAGGCCGGTAAGCTCCAGGTCGGTGCGGGGCCCGAGCGGCAGGCTCCAGTCGGCGCCGATCTCACCGTTGACCTTGCGATAGTCCTCGTCGTTGACGGTGTCCGCGCCTGGGCCGGACAGCAGGGTCAGGGTCTGGCTGTCTCCCTTGCGGAACCAGTCGATCAGGCCGTTGACCTTCAGGAGGCCGCCGCCGACGCGGCGTTGCAACGCCGCCGTGCCGTCCAGATTGCGATAGTGGTCCCACAGGTCCAGGTCCGCGTCCTGGATCAGCGCGCCCGAGGGGCTGTAGCGGCGGCGATAGCCGGTGCTGGTGCCGTCGGTGCGGTCGCTGGTGGCGCTGAACGAGGCCTCCAGCCGGTCGTCACCCTCGCTGCGCGAGAACTGGCCCTTGATCAGGGGGCCGATATAGCCGTCCGGGTAGAAGTAGGCGTTGGTCTCCACCGTCTGTTCGACCGTGATGGTGCGCCGCAGGATGACGTTGGCGACGACCGCCTGGCCCTGCATGTCGATGCCCGGCGCGCCGCCCCGGATCAACTCGATGCGCTCGACGCTGGAGGCGGAGATCCGGCGCAGGATCCGGTCAAGGTTGTCGCTCTTGGTCGACGGGCGGGCGCCGTTGATCAGGACGTTTCCGGCCGCGCCGGCGAAGCCGCGCGTACCGGTGTCGCCCGTATTCAGGCCGAAGCCCGGCACCCGGCCGATCATGTCCCACGCCGTCGAGGGGCTGGAGTTGGCGAAGAAGGCGGGGTCGAACACCAGCACGCCCGGCCGGGCCGGATCGGCCGCAGTCGTGCGCGAGGCGGAGTCGGCCCTGACCAAACCCGGCCGTTCGGTTTCCGAGCCGGGAACAGACGCCGTCTGGGCCCAAACCGGCGTGGCGAAGACCGAGGCGGCGACGCCCGCCAACCAGATCGATCGTTGCATGGTCCCTCCCGCAGTCGGGCCGGACCCTGCCCAAGTGGCCGCGAGGCCTCCAGCGAAAACCCTGACACGCGCATTAATTCGCGGACTGGCTTGGGGCGGCGATCGGGCGCCGCCCCGGACCGGCGTCAGAAGGTCTTGCGCAGGCGCAGCGACCAGAAGGTGCGCGGATCGATGTAGCGGTTCTCGATGAAGGAGATCGGCCGGGTGACGCGATCGGCGTAGACGGTGCGCTCGACCTCGAAGTCGTTCCAGAGGTTGACCTGTGCGCGCAGGGACAGGGTAGGGGTCGGTTTGTACTCGGCCCAGACCTGATAATAGTGGGCGCCCCGGAAGCCGGAGGTCTGGTCCGGGCTGTAGCTGACCTGGTTGAGCTCGGTGATCCAGTCGGCGCCGTACTGCAGTTTCCACGCCGTCAGATCCTGCTGGAAGCTGAGGATCGGCTGGCTGGGCCGGATGCCCGAGATTGGCCGGATTTGCCCGCTGGTAGGGTCGGTGACCTCGGTGTGGTTCCAGGTGTTGCGGAAACTGAACTGGCCGCCCGAAACGCCAAGCTTGTCGAGCGGCAGGGTCACGGTGACCACCGCCTGGTCGAGCGTGCCGTCGCCGATGTTGCCGACCGCGGACAGGCCGCCGGCCAGGGGGATGATGTCGATGGCGTCGACGATTTCGTCGTGGCGCAGGCCGACGCTGACGATGCCGTCGCCCCAGAAGCGTCGCTCGTAGATCAGTTCGCTGATCCAGCGCTGCTCGGGGTGGAGGTCGACGTTGCCGCCCTGGACATTGCCCTGGTCGAGATCGGCGGAGGCGGCGAAGTCGCCGAAGTCGAGCTGGCCGACTTCGCGCTCGAAACGCAACCGGATCTGGTTATTCGGCATGGGGGTCCAGGTGACCAGAAGGCGCGGCTTGGCGAAGAAGAAGCTCTTCTGCTGATCGGCGTCGCCGGACTGGCTGATGGTCGAGGCCTCGACGCGCAGGCCGCCTTCCAGCGTCAGTTCCGGCCGGATGCGCCAGGTGGCCTTGCCGAAGGCCTCGCCGCGGATTTCCTCGACCTTGACCGAGGCCGACGGCAGGACCACGGGCACGCCGCCGACGGTGAAGGCCTGGTCCGTCTCCAGCATGTTGTAGGCGACCTCGCCCCCGCCCTCGAAGGTCATGGCGGGCGAGCGTTCGAAGCGGACCAGACTGCGCAGGATGGTCTCGGAATTCTTGCCGTCCGCGACGAAGGCCTGTTCCGGGTCGGCGATGTTGTTGAGGCGTTGGCGGAAGGTCGAGGTGGAGGAGAAGTCCTCGAACTGGTGGATGAAGCGTGTTTCCATGTTCAGGCGACCGCTGAGCGGGCGGGTGTAGACGGCGCCGAATTCCCCGCTCGTGCCGTCGTTGTCGTTCAGGCTCTCGCGCCGCGTGGTCGGCGAGGTCTGAAGGTTCGAGTTGTGGCGGTCGTTGTCGCCGTAACGGGCGGTCAGGTCGATCTTGCCGCCGAACAGGGGCGACGCGTAGTTGCCGCGGATGGAATGGCCGCCGCCATAGAATTGGTCGTTGTAGTCTTCGGTGCGCGTCACATTGCCGTTAGCGTCCCTGCGGACGACCTGGCCGGGACCGTTGGAATCGCTCATCGAGATGCCGTCGCTCAGGCTGACTCCCCAGGTGCGGTCGCCCTCATGCGCCGTGAACTGGTATTGGCCGCCGTAGATGTCCCGGCCGTCCTCGACCAGGTTTGCGTTCCAGGTCAGGACCGATTCGCGGCTGCTCTGGCTTTTCAGGATGACGTTCACGACAACCGAATAGCCCTGCATGTCGATGCCCGGCGCGCCGCCGCGGATCAGTTCGATGCGCTCGACCTTGGGGGCGGTGGTGCGCGACAGGACGTTGGAGCCGGTGTCGTTCTTGGACGCCGGCCGCGCGCCGTTGATCAGGATGTTCCCCACGGCGCCCTCGAAGCCGCGGCTGCCGTCGCCGTCGTTGACGTCGAAACCGGGTATCCGCTCGACCATGTCGAGGGCCGTGTTCGGCCGCTGGTTGGCGAAAAAGTCGGGGGTGAAGACGAGCACGCCCTGCTGGGAGCCGGTCGCGGGCGCAGACGGGGGCGGGGCAGGAGTCTGGGCGAAGGCGCCGCCGGCGGTGGCCAGCAAGGCTGTGGTGGCCAGCAGGATGGTCCGGTTCATTAATCGTCTCCCCTTGTCTTGATGAGGGAAGAAGTGGCCACATGAACGGCACGGCTCCAGTTACAAGACGGAAAGGTGGATTAAATCTCGGACAGCATTACAGAAAGGTCATCCTTGTTGTCTGAATACCCACGCCCATATTCAGCCTTAATCTGAATAGAGAGCGTCGGTATGAGAAATCTATTCGCCGCCCTCCTTGCCGTCGCGACGTTGACGACCGCCGTTCCCGTTCTCGCACAGGACCAGACGCCGGCGACGGAGCCGTCCGTGGTGGATGACGTCGTCGTCACCGCCCGGCGCTCGGGTGCGCCGATGTGGACGGTCACGCGCGGCGACAGCACCCTGATCCTGGTCGGGGCCATCAGCGGCCTGCCGCATGGCTTCGACTGGCGGCCGGGTGGTCTGGAGGCGGCGGCGCAGCGCGCGCAGCTGATCCTGTCACCGCAGCAGGGGCGAGCCTCGCTGAGCGACCTGTTCCGGGTCCTGTGGCGCAGCCGGACGATCGCCCTGCTGCCCGACCAGACGACAACCGCCGACTATCTGGCGCCCGAGCTCGAGACCCGGCTGGAGACGGTGATGGCCGGAGAGCGCAACGACGACTGGAAGCGCAAGAGCCTGCTGTTTCTGAGCATCGACCTGCTGCGAGACAAGGCCGGCTATTCGATGCGGGGCTCGGCCGACGATGCGATGGACGTGATCGGTCGCGCGGCCCGGAAGGCCCATGTGACGGTGCGCCCGGTGGGCATCGTGCGCGGCGACGAGATCGTGGACAGCCTGATCACCTCGCCGCCGTCGGTCCACCTGCCCTGCCTGTCGGCGGCGGTGCGGGCCGCCGAGGCCGGACCCGACGCCACCCTGCGGCGCGCCGAGGACTGGCGCGCCTTCCGCGTGCCCGCGGTGGTGGCCTCGCCGATCGACCAGGCCCTGAACGAATGCTGGCCTTGGGGCGATCCGACCATCGCGCCGCAACTGCACCAGCAATGGGCGGCGGCGATCGAGACGGCCCTGGTCTCGCCCGGCGTGACCATGGGCGTGGCGCCGGTCCGGCTGCTGGCCGAAGAGGGCGGCGTGCTGGACGGACTGAAGGCGCGGGGCTTCGAGATCGAGGGACCGGCGTGGCGGTAAGGCCGGGTGACTAGTGATTGGCGGTTGGCCGCCGGTCGGGGCGCAGCGCAGTCCGTGCCGCCCCTCCGCCACCAGCGAAGCGGCAATCACTAACCACCAGCCACTCAGACCGCGGTGCCGCCCACGGTCAGGCCGGTGATCTTCAGGCTGGGCTGGCCGATGCCGACCGGGACGCCCTGGCCGGCCTTGCCGCAGACGCCGACGCCGGGGTCGAAGGCGAAGTCGTCGCCGATCATCTGCACCCGCTGCAGGGCCGTGGCCCCGTCGCCGATCAGGGTGGCGCCGCGCACCGGGGCGGTGATCCGGCCGTCCTCGATCAGGTAGGCCTCGGTGCACTGGAAGACGAATTTGCCGTTGGTGATATCGACCTGGCCGCCGCCGAAATTGGCCGCGTAGAGACCGCGCTTGGTCGAGGCGATCATGTCGGCCTGCGAGTCCTTGCCCCCCTCCATGAAGGTGTTGGTCATGCGCGGCATGGGCATGTGGGCGAAGGACTGGCGCCGGCCGTTGCCGGTGGCCGGGGCGCCCAGCTGACGGGCGGAGAGCCGGTCGTGCATCAGGCCGACCATGATCCCGTCCTCGATCAGCACGGTGCGCGAGGTCGGCGTGCCCTCGTCGTCGATGCTGAGCGAACCGCGGCGGCCCGAGATCGAACCGTCGTCGACGACCGTGACGCCGGGGGCGGCGACCCGCTTGCCCATCATGCCGGTGAAGACCGATGAGCCCTTGCGGTGGAAGTCTCCCTCGAAGCCGTGGCCGATCGCTTCATGCAACAGCACCCCGGGCCAGCCGGCGCCCAGGACCACGTCCATCTCGCCGGCCGGGCAATCGACGGCCTCGAGGTTGACCAGGGCCTGGCGCAGGGCCTCATCGACCTGGCCCTGCCAGCGGTCGGGCGCGATCCAGGTCTCGAAGCCGGCGCGGCCGCCGGCGCCGGACGAGGCGCTCTCGCGTTTGCCGTCCTTCTCGACGGTGATGGAGACGTTCATCCGGACGAGGGGGCGGATGTCCTTCATCAGCCGGCCGTCGCCGCGCAGGATCTCGATCTGGCGGCGTTCCCCGACCAGGGTGGCCGAGACCTGAACCACGCGCGGATCGCGGGCCCGGGCCCAGGCGTCGATCTCGGACAACAGGGCGATCTTGTCGGAGAAGGCGGGCGAGGCGAGAGGGTCGACCTCGTCGTAGAGTTTCTGGTTGGTGGCGCGGGGGGCCTCGGCCGAGACGCCGGCGTGGCCGGAGCGGGCGAGAGCGGCGCTGTCGGCGGCGCGGCGCAGGGCGGCGCCGGTGATCTCGTTGGCGTGGGCGTAGCCGGCGGTCTCGCCGGCGACCACGCGCAGGCCGAAGCCTTCGGTGGCGTCATAGGCGGCGGACTTGAGCCGGCCGTCGTCGAACACCAGCGATTCGCTCTCGGCGCGTTCGAGGAACAGCTCCCCGTCGTCGGCGCCGGCGAGCGCGCCTTGCAGGATGGACAGGGCCTCGTCGTCGCCGACACCGGCGGTTTCGAGGATGGGCGGCAAGGAAACGGGGACGGTCATGAGCCCTAAGTAGGGGCAGACCGTCCCCGCGTCACCGGCGTCTATTGCTGATTGATGTCCCCCGAGCCGGAAACATCCTGTTCCAGCCGGGCGGGGCGTCGGGTCAGATCGACGTCGCCCGAACCGGAGATATCGATTCTGGCCGAACCGGTGGGGCCGACCCGGACGTCGCCCGAGCCCGAGATGCTGACGTTGGCGTCGGTGATCGTCATCGCCGACAGGTCGGCGTCGGAGGATCCCGAGATGTCCAGCGTCGCCGCTCCGGCTTTGCCCGTGGCCTTCACGTCGCCGGAGCCTGAGACGTCCAGACCGAGGGTCGGCTGGTCGTAGTCGCGGATCGACAGGTCGGCCGAGCTCTCGACGGCGAAGCTCTTCACCGACGGGGCGGTGACGACGACGTTGAGCCGGTCATGGACGTTCCAGCCGAAGACGACGTGGTCGCTGCGGCGGCCGGCGTCGTCCCAGGTCAGGCGGCCGTCGACCACGCGGACCTTGTCCACCAGGGATTTCTGGCCGGTGACCACGACCGAGGCGGTCGGACCCTGGACGTAGACGACATCGCCGGGGATCTCGACCTGAAGCCGGTCGCCGCCGGTCCAGGCCAGGGTGCGGCTGACGGTCGGACCGTCATCGCCGCGGTCGAAATGGACCGTGTGCATCTCCCCGTCGTCGGGGAAGGTCCAGGTCCAGTTGTGGCTGGCCAGGTCGCGACCGCCGACGGCGGCGGCCCCGCCCACGGTGACGATGCAGAGCACGAGACTGGCGCCTGCGATGATGAGCAGCGTGCGGATCATGCCGGTCTCTCCCTAGAGTTCGCTGTTGGATTGGAGGGCCGGCTTGAGCAGCCGGTAGTGCAGGCGGGCGTACCAGACGGTGGCGTTGACCAGGCCGATGGTGACGACGGCCGTCAGGGCGGCAAGGGTGGTGGCGCCGGCCATCATGCCGAGGCCGGCCAGGACCGCCGAGAGGGCGCCGCCCGGGAAGCCGGCGAACGGGCCGGCGATCAGCACCGCTCCACCGCCGATGAAGACGCCGATGGCGGCCATGAAGAAGCCGAACAGCACCCCGACCACGCTCATGAAGATGGGCAGCAGGATCAGCAGGTCGATCGCGCCCAGACCCAGCACCGCGAACACGGCCCCGGCGGCGGCCGAGGGGTTCTTTTCCTGATGCCAGCGCTGCGCCCCGGCCTCGGCGCACAGTTCGCGGGCGAGGCGGTCGGGATCGCCGAGCGCGGCGGCCACCTCCGCTTCGGAGCGGCCGGCGGCGACGCCGTCCTCGAAATGGGTCTCGTAGTCCGCGGCGATGTCGGCCGCCGTGGCGGTGGAGAGGCCGACGAGGCCCCGTCGCAACCGGCCCATGAATTCGACGCGGGTCATTGTTCGGCTCCTTGTGCAGCAGGCTCGGCGGCGGGCGTTACGGCCCCGCCGTCCAGGATGGCGTCCACCGCGCGGGCGAAAGTCCGCCACTCGACGCCCTGGGCGTCCAGCGCGCGGCGTCCGCCGTCGGTCAGGCGATAGTATTTGCGCGACGGGCCGGCGGTCGATTCGACCAGATAGGTCTCGACCAGGCCTTCGGACTGCATCCGCCGCATCAGCGGGTAGATGGTGCCCTCGCCCATGTCGATCGCATCCGAAAGAGTGGCGGCGATCTCGTAGGCGTAGCTGTCGTGCCGGTTCAACAGGGCGAGGACGCACAGCGTCAGCACCCCCTTCTTCAACTGGATTTCGATGGTTTCAGGCACCTCGGCTCTCCTCTGATGCGCCAAGATGTACCGCAAGGTATCTTGCGTGACAAGGTAGCTGTTTAAACATGACACCGATTTAATCCGGCCGGTTTCGAGGGTGCGGCGTTCAATCATCCGGCAATCGCTTGGCAAGCGGCGGACAGGGCGATATGGACCGGCACGACAAACGCTGCGGGCCTCGCCCCGGCGTAGGTTTGCGACCCTTTCGCAAACGCTGGCGACGAAACGGTTTATGAGGATGTCTCGCATGGGGATGGGCACGCGGGCCCGGGGTCTGATCGGCGGCATGATCGCCGGCGCGTCCCTGGCCGTCTTCTCGGCCGGCGCCGCTGCGGCGAAGGACCTGATGGGTCAGCCGACGCCGAACGGCATCGATCTGCAGCCGGCCGCGTCGCAGCTCAAATTCGACGCCATCTGGTTCCATGACGTCATCCTGCTGCCGATCATCATCGGCATCTCGCTGCTGGTGCTGGGCCTGCTCGCGTGGATCGCGATCCGCTACAACAACAAGGCCAACCCGGTTCCCGCCAAGTGGAGCCACAACACCATGGTCGAGGTCATCTGGACCATCGTTCCGGTGATGATCCTGGTGGGCATCTCGCTGTTCTCGTTCAAGCTGCTGTTCGCCTATCACGACATGCCCAGGCCGGACCTGACGCTGAAGGCGACGGGGAACCAGTGGAACTGGGCCTACGAATATCCGGACCAGGGCGTGCCGGAGTATATCTCCAACATGCTGACCGAAGACCAGGTCGCGGCGAAGGGCATGCCCCACAGCCTGTACCGCCTGGCCGTCGACAAGCCCGTCGTCGTGCCGGTGGGCAAGGTGGTGCGGGTTCTGGTTACCGGCGCCGACGTGATCCACTCGTTCGGCCTGCCGGCCTTCGGCCTGAAAACCGACGCCGTGCCTGGCCGGGTCAACGAGACCTGGTTCCGCGCTGACCGGACCGGCACCTTCTACGGCCAGTGCTCTGAACTGTGCGGCACCGACCACGCCTTCATGCCGATCGAGATCCAGGTCGTGACCGAGGCCGAGTTCGCCCAGTGGGTCGTCGCACATGGCGGCTCCATGACGCCGAAGAGCGCCGCCCAGGTTCCGGGCGGCACCGCCGCCCAGATCGCCGCCGGCACCACCGGCGCCTCGACCAGCGCGCCGGCCCCGACCGCCGCCTCGATCGCCGCCACCCCGCCCGCGGCTCCCGCCGCTTCTACGTCGGCTCCGGCCGCGGCCGCCGCCGCGCCGGCGGCCCAGTAACGATCCGCGAGCCCGAACAGACATGGCCACCGCAATCACCGACATCGACGCCCACGGTCACGACGCCCACGACGACGGGCACGACCACAAGCCGGGCTTTTTCACCCGCTGGTTCCTGTCGACCAATCACAAGGACATTGGCACCCTCTATCTGTTGTTCGCCATCATGGCGGGCCTGGTCGGCGGCGCCCTGTCGGGCCTGATCCGCTGGGAACTGGCCGAGCCGGGCATCCAGGTCTTCTCGCCCAACTCCAACTTCTATCTGCTCGGCCTCGTCGAACAGTCCAAGCACGGCTACAACGCCGTGGTCACGGCCCACGCCCTGATCATGATCTTCTTCATGGTCATGCCCGCCATGATCGGCGGCTTCGGCAACTGGTTCGTGCCGATCATGATCGGCGCGCCGGACATGGCCTTCCCGCGCATGAACAACGTCTCGTTCTGGCTGCTGGTGGCTTCGTGGATACTGCTGGTCACCTCGATGTTCATCGACGGCGGCCCCGGGCGCGGCTTCGGCGGCGGCTGGACCATGTATCCGCCCTTGTCGACCACGGGCCACACCGGCCCGGC
>JBBRFV010000021.1:0-14279 GCA_038241335.1 Caulobacterales bacterium
TGGTTCGTCGCCCGCTCCGACGACATGATCGTTTCCTCCGGCTACAACATCGGCGCGCCCGAGGTGGAGCACGCCCTGCTGCGCCACCCCGCCGTCGCCGAGGCGGCCGTCATCGGCGCGCCCGACCCCGAACGCGGCCAGATCGTCCGGGCATTTGTCGTTCTTGACCAGGGCCACGTCGCATCGGATGCGTTGCGCGCCGAACTCCAGACCTTCGTGAAGGGCGTCATCGCCCCCTACAAATATCCGCGCGCCATCGACTTCGTCGACGCCCTGCCCAAAACCCGGACCGGCAAACTGCAGCGCTTCCGTCTCAGGGAGGGCGCATGAGCGGCCAAACCTTCACCACCGAACGCCGCGTGCGTTTCGCCGACTGCGACGCGGCGGGGATCGTCTTCTTCCCGCGTTATTTCGAGATGCTCAACGGCGTGGTCGAGGACTGGTTCGCCCAGGCCCTCGGCGTTTCCTTCCGTGAACTCCATCTGGAGCGCGGCCTCAGCGTGCCGACCGCCGCCATCGAGGCGCGCTTCATCGCCCCGTCGCGGCTCGAGGACGACCTGATGTTCCGCCTTGTGGTGACGAAGCTCGGCGGCGCTTCCTGCGGCCTGCGGCACGCCATCCTGTGCGAGGGGGAAGCCCGGCTCGAGGCTACCCAGACCATCGTCTTCGTCGGCCGCTCGCTGAAGCCGGAACCCTGGCCCGACGACCTGCGCGCCCGCATCGCCCCCTTCGTGGAGACCGCCGCATGAACCGCGTCCTGTTGCCCGAGGGCTGGCCCCGGCCGAAGGGCTATTCCA
This sequence comes from Caulobacterales bacterium, assembly GCA_038241335.1. GTDB lineage: Bacteria > Pseudomonadota > Alphaproteobacteria > Caulobacterales > Caulobacteraceae > Brevundimonas. The sequence continues at coordinate 798 of JBBRFV010000021.1, forward strand.
ACGGCGTCGAAGCGACAGGCCGCATGGTCTTCGTCGCCGGCCAGATCGGCTGGACACCCGAAGGCGTGTTCGCCGAAACGGGCTTCGCGGGCCAGTTCCGCCAGACCATCCTCAACACCCTGGCCGTGCTGGCCGAGGCCGGCGCGGGCCCCGAACACATCGTCCGCATGACCTGGTACGTGGTCGACAAGGCCGAATATCTTTCCGCCCTGCGCGAGGTCGGTGCGGCGTGGCGCGAACTGATCGGACCCCACTACCCCGCCATGGCGGTGGTCGAGGTCAAGGGCCTGATCGAGGACGCCGCCCGCATCGAGATCGAGACCACAGCCGTCGTGGGCTGACATCCGCCCTGTGTCAGACGGCAACGAACCACGAAGGCGCGGCATGATCGATCGTAGTGCTCGGCGCTTCGGCGGGGCGGCCATCTGGAGGGAATACTGATGGCGCGGCCGGACGGCGCCTATGCGGCGGTGGACGCCGCCGACGCTGTGTCCCATTGGCGAGACCTGGCGATCCTGCTGTATCCGGTAGCGACCATGGCGAACCCCTACGTCCACGCGGGTTCGCGCACCGAACTGCTGGGCCGCCCCGCCCCGACCCCCGAACGCATCAAGGCCTGGTCGCTGGAAGAGATGAACTGGCGCGGGACCCCGCCCCTCATCCTGCTGCCCGCCTCGACGATCCGGCGGCGCCGGTCGAGAACAGCCTGTAACTGCTGGCCCGTCCGCCATGCGCGGCGGCAGGTCCATCCGCAGGGTCTCGCTTTTCTCCAGCCCCTAGGGCGTCCCGCGTGCAGGCCCGCATGGTTCGGGTCCCCGGTCCGGGCGAAGGCGAGGAAGGTCTCGCTCATCACCTCCGCCATGGCCTGTGCATACGCCCCGCTCGCCCGCGATCCCGGCGCCCGCGACGGCGTCATCGCCTCCCGGGCGGGCAACGCCGTTCGATCGGTCACATAAGCGTAACCGAGCGCCGTTCGCCTTCCTTTCGCCTTGTCCCGCCCGCTTGGCTCAGCGTCGCCCGACGGGGGCGAGTCCAGGGGGAGCGCGTTCATGTCCCAGCACAACATTTCGGGGTCGGAAGTCTTCGGCCCCCGCCCCGGCGTGATGCTCCGGTCGGTCAAGACCAGCGGCCTGCGCCGCAAGCGCGCCGCACGCACCTGGGCGGCCTTCCTCGCCGGCGCCGTCGTCGCCGTGGTCGGCGGCGCCGTCGCCATGGCCGCGATCCTCGGCCCCACCCTCTTCGGCTAGCCGCAGTCGTCGGCCCTTCGGGACCGGCGCTTCTCGCGCCCGATCAGCGAGCCGCCGCGCGACGGGCGTCAGCGCGCTTCCAGTATCACGCCAGCCACACCATCCGCCGCGTGTCGGTCTCCCCGGCGCGCGCCCGGCTGAAGCCGCGCCGAACCTCGCCGGTGTAGAGAAAGCCCGCCTTCTCCAGCACCCGGCCGGACGCCGGGTTGTCGGCGAAATGGCCGGCCATCAGAGCCCGGCGCCTCCACCGCTTCGAGGCCCAGACCAGCGCCCCCTGCAGGGCCTCGGTCGCATAGCCGCGACCCCAGAACGGGCGGCCGATCCAGTAGCCGACCTCCGGCGCCGGATCGTGGTCCTCGAACAGGCCCATCACCCCGACCGGGCCATGGTCCTCGTGCTCGATCAGAAAGGTCTGCGCCCGCGCCGGGTCCTGCCCCGCCACGCGCAGCACGAAGTCCTCGGCGTCGGCGATCGAGAACGGATGCGGCATCCGCAGCGTCATGCGCGCGACGTCCGGGTCGTTGGCGAGGGCGGCCAGGCGGCTGATGTCCCGGGCGCCCGGCGCGCGCAGGATCAGACGCCGCGTCTCGACGACGGGGGAGGGTTCAATCACGCACATGACACGGCCTCGTTCGATCTGCCGCCTCCTTGGAGGGCTCGGACGGCTTCGAGGCGGGGAACGAAAACGGGGAGCCTGGTGATCCAGACTCCCCGCGGAAATATTTCCCTGGTCCGGATCGCGGCTCTCGAGCCTTGCGCGATCCGGGTGTCAGTCGGTCTGCGCTACTCGGCGGCCATCGGCATTGCGGCTTCGGCCGGAAGGATCGACACGTAACAACGGCCGTTGGCCTTCTTGGTGAATTTCACGGCGCCGTGGGCGGTGGCGAACAGGGTGTGGTCGCGGCCGAGGCCGACGTGGTCACCCGGGTGGAAGGTGGTGCCGCGCTGGCGCACGAGGATGTTGCCGGCCAGCACATTCTCGCCGCCGAACTTCTTCACGCCGAGGCGCTTGGAGTGTGAGTCGCGACCGTTACGCGACGAACCACCGGATTTTTTGTGAGCCATGGGGCTGTCCTAACTCGTCTTTATTCTTAGGCTTCGTCGGTCTTGGCGGGCTTGGCCTTCGGCGCGGCCTTCTTGGCGGCGGCCGGCTTTTCAGCAGCGGCCTCAGCTTTCGGAGCGGCAGCCTTCTTGGCCGGAGCCGCCTTGGCTTCAACCTTCTTGGCGGTCGCAGCCTTGGGGGCCTTGGCCGGCTTGGCTTCGACTTCCTCGGTGCGCGAGGCCAGGCCGCGGGCCCGCAGGTTCATTTCGGCCTTGGTCATCAGCGAGGTTTCGCCGTCCCATTTGGCCTTCTCGCCGGCGCCGTCGATGCCGGTGATTCGCAGGACCGATTCCATCTGGCGATGGCCGTTGGTGCGGCGATAACCCTGACGGCGGATCTTCTTGAAGATCTTGATCTTCTCGCCCTTGCGGGTTTCCACCAGCGTGGCGGCCACCGAGGCGCCGTCGATCATGGGCGCGCCCAGGGTGATGCCGTTGTCGCCGCCCAGCATCAGCACGCTGTCGAACGTGATGGCCGCACCAGCGTCGCCGTCGAGCTTCTCGACCACGATCACGTCGCCCGGTTGAACCCGGTACTGCTTGCCGCCGGTCTTGATCACCGCGTACATTTTGAAGCCTCAGCGAAACGCAAAAAGAATAAGCCCGACGGGGGTCCCCCTCGGGCGAAGAGCGGCGACATATACGGAACGGCCCTTCCGAGTCAACGCCGACGGGGCGAAAAACCCGGCCGGACGCTCTGCTCCGCCCCCGGGCCTCGACGCTTGCCACAGGCGCGCCGGAGGGCTTCAACTGCGGCGGTCCAGGGAGTTCTCCATCATGCTGTCCCGCCTTCTCGCCGCCGCCGCGTTCGCGGCCACCGCCCTCGTCATCGCGCCCCGGCCCGCCGCGGCCGCCGAGCCCGTTTATGCAGCCAGGGCCTGCCCGGCCGACTGGCCCGCCGGCCGGGTCGAGTGCGGCACGCTGACGGTCGATGAGGCGCGGGACGGCTCCAGCACCCGCCGAATCGACATCGCCGTCGCCACCATCCGCGCCAGCGCGCCCTGGCATGACGCCGCCGGACAGGCCCTGCCGCCGGTCGTGGTCTTCCATGGCGGACCGGGCGGGGCCGAGGTCTCCAATGTGGGCGGCGCCCTGACGCGCATGGCCGCGCGGCCCGGCGCCAACGTCCTGATGGCGGTCGACCAGGACTGGATTTTCTTCGACCAGCGCGGCGGCGGCCTCGACAGTCCCTCCATGGATTGCCCAGGCGCCCAGCTGACCGACGCGGGCCCGCCGTCGGTGGAGGACGCCGACAAGCTGAAGGCCTGCCTCAGGGCCTTCCAGGATCAGGGGGTCGATTTCGCCTGGTATAATGTCGCCGCGGTGGCCCAGGACGTGCGCGATCTCGCCCACGTCCTTCACCTGCCGAAGATCGACCTGATGGGCGGCTCCTACGGTCCGCGTGTGGAAGCGGCCGTCATCACCCATGCGCCAGAGATCGTCCGCGTCGCCGTCATGGACAGCCCTTGGCCGCCCGAGGGCAACTGGGCCGTCGGCACGCCGGAACAGGTCTCGACCGCAGTGAAGATCATCCTCGCCAAATGCCAGGCCCAGCCCGCCTGCGCCGCCCGCCACCCGGACCTGCAGGCCCGTTTCGAGGCCAACGCCCGCCTGTGGCTGGCCGGACCCCAGACCGGGACGGACGGCAAGACCTGGACCGTCGACGACCTGTCGGCCTTCCTGATGGACACCACCTATTCCCGTACCGGCGTGCGTGGCCTGCCCGCCAACCTCGAGACGATCATCGCCGGCGACCTGTCGCCCGTGGCCGAGATCGCCGAGGACCGGACCTATTATTTCGAGGGTCAGCACCTGGCCTACATCTGCAAGGAAGAACTGCCCTTCGAGTCGGCCGAGCGTGTCGCCGCCGGCGCGGCGGGCGATCCGGTGGCCGAGGTTCTCGTCCCCTCGCTGTCCCGCCTGTTCGGCGTCTGCGGCGCGGTCAACTCCGGCGCGCCCGACCCGGTCGAGAACGCCCCGGTCCACACCGACATCCCGACCCTGATGGTGGCCGCCGAGATCGATCCGGGCTGCCCCCCGCCCCTGACCGAGGCCGCTGCCCGTGGCTACAGCCACAGCCAGGTGGTGATCGTCACCAACGCCACCCACGGCGTCATCAACGCCAGTCCCTGCACCCAGCGGATGGCCCGCGACTTCCTGCGCGATCCGTCCGCCCCCGTGGACCGCAGCTGTCTCCCCGCCGCCGGAACGCCGCTGGACTTCATCGAGCCCGCGCCGGCGGCGTGACGCCCCCGGGGTGGACTGTTACACCGTAACAGGATACGGGTCCGTCGATGGCGCTCCCCGATCTCGAACATGACGTCCTGCTGTCGCTCGTCGGCGGCGGCCTGGCGGCCGCCTTCCTGCACGCGGCCTTGCCGACCCACTGGCTGCCCTTCGTCCTGGTCGGCCGGGCCCAGCGCTGGAGCCTGCCAAAAATCCTGACCGCGGTCGTCACCGCCGGTCTGGCCCATATCGCCACCACCGCCGTCGTCGGCGGCCTGATCATCGCTGCGGGCATGGCGCTGGACCAGTGGGTGGCCGGCTTCCTGCCCCACCTCTCGGCGGTCCTGCTGTTCCTGTTCGGCGCCTTCTATCTGGTGAAGTCGGCGCTCCGCCGTCCGGTCATGGCCGCCGGCCCGGCGCTGGACCTGGCCGAGCCGACCGTCTCCCACGCCGCCGCCTTCTGGGGTCTGGTCGCCATGCTGGCCATCTCGCCGGGCGAAGTGCTGCTGCCGATCTACATGTCCTCGGCCCAGGAGGGGCTGACCGCCCTGATCCTGCTCACCGTCGCCTTCGCCGTCGGCACCATCCTCGGCATGGGCGTCTTCACCACCCTGGCCCGCGCCGGCGCCTCGGTGCTGCGTCTCGAGCGCTGGGCCCGCTATGAAGGGGTGGTGCTCGGTCTCGCCCTGATCGCGCTCGGGCTTCTCGTGGCGCTGCATCAGCACTAGAAGCGGGCGGATGACGCACGCCCACGATCATTCGCACGACGGCCACGACCACGCCGGGAATTCCCACGGCGCCGGCGGCCACAATCACGGCCCGGTCGACACCGGCGACTGGCGCTACGCCCTCGGTCTGGTCGTCAACCTCGTCTTTGTCGCCGTCGAGTTCGGGTCCGGCCTGTTCAGCCATTCCACAGCCCTGATGGCCGACGCCGGCCACAACCTGTCCGACGTCCTCGGCCTGGCCATGGCCGGCGGCGCGGCCTGGCTGGCGCGGCGGGCGGCGGGCACGCGGCGCACCTACGGCTTCGGCAAGGCCACGGTCCTGGCCGCCCTGTTCAACGCGTTGGCGCTGATCTTCGCCTGCGGGGCCATCGCCTTCGAGGCGATCCGCCGCCTCGCCGAGCCCGCCCCGGTGATGAGCGGCCTGATCATGGCCGTCGCCGCCCTCGGCTTCTTCATCAACCTCGGCACCGCCCTGCTGTTCATGCGCGACCGGCACAACGATCTCAACGCGCGAGGCGCCTGGCTGCACATGATGGCCGATGCGGCCGTCTCGGTCGGCGTGGTTGTGGCCGGGGGGATCATCTGGATGACCGGCTGGTCGATCCTCGATCCTCTGGTCAGCCTCGGCATCGTGCTGGTCATCCTGTGGGGGACCTGGGGCCTGCTCAAGGACTCGGCCAACCTGGCGCTGGACGCCGCCCCCGCCGGGATCGACGTCGACGCCGTCCGCGACGGATTCCTCGCCCTGCCCGGGGTCAGCGCGGTGCACGACCTGCACATCTGGGGGCTCTCGACCACCGAGACGGCCCTGACCGCCCACCTGGTCCACGCCCGTCCCGACGCCGCCGCCCTGCTGTGCGAGGCGCAGGCCCTGGCCCGCGCCCGCTTCCGCATCGGCCACACCACGCTTCAACTCGAAACCGGCCTGATGCCGGATTGTCCCGACTGCTGACTACCGGGCGAGGAGTGTCAGTGAGCGAGAAGTGAGCCTAGGTCGCCGACGCCGAGCTCCGCCCTGCTCACCCCTTGTTCACTGGCACTCCTCCCCCGCCGCCCCTAGATGAGCGCCATGACCGACACCGCCTCCGCGAAGATCCCCGTCACCGTCCTCACCGGCTACCTCGGCGCCGGCAAGACCACCCTGCTGAACCGCATCCTCACCGAGGATCACGGCAAGCGTTACGCCGTCATCGTCAATGAGTTCGGCGAGATCGGCATCGACAACGACCTGGTCGTCGGCGCCGACGAGGACGTGTTCGAGATGAACAACGGCTGCGTCTGCTGCACCGTGCGCGGCGACCTGATCCGCGTCGTCGCCGGGCTGATGAAGCGGCAACGTCCGGGCAAGCCCGCCTTTGACGCCATCATCGTCGAGACCACAGGCCTGGCGGACCCCGGCCCCGTGGCCCAGACCTTCTTCGTCGACGAGGACGTCAAGGCCAGGACCCAACTGGACAGCGTCACCGCCCTGGTCGACGCCAAACACGTCATGGCCCGGCTGGATGACTCCAGGGAGGCGCGCGAGCAGGTCGCCTTCGCCGACCGCATCATCCTCAACAAGGTCGATCTGGTTTCGGAGGCCGAACTGGTCGCCGTCGAGGCCCGCCTGCGCGCGCTGAACCCGCTGGCCCCCATCACCCGCGCCGAGCGGGCCAATGTGCCGCTGGACCAGGTCCTCGGCGTCCACGGCTTCGACCTCGAACGTATCCTCGACATCAACCCCGCCTTCGCGAATCCGGAGCACGGCGAGGCCGGTCACGTCCACGACGAACACTGCGGCCACGACCATGACCACGGGCATGACTACGATCACGCCGGCCACGATCACGACCACCACCACGGCCCGCGCGGTCACGCCCACGAGGACGACATCAAGGGGATCTCCCTGTCCCTCGACCGACCGATGAACGGGGTGAAATTCACCGCCTGGCTCGACGATCTGCTGGGGACCCAGGGTCAGAACATCCTGCGCGCCAAGGGCATCATCGACGTCCAGGGCGAGGACCGCCGCCTGGTCTTCCAGGCCGTGCACATGATCCTCGAGGGCGACCTTCAGCGGCCCTGGGGCGAGGCCGAGCGCCGCTGGTCCCGCGCCGTCTTCATCGGTCGCGACCTCGACGAAGCCGCGCTCAAGGCCGGATTCGAGAGCTGCGCCGCCTGATGCAAACCACCTTCGACGCCCAGGTCACCGCCGCGCTGTTCGACGGCGCCGGTGCGGTCTTCGCCCTCGGCGACGGCTCGGTCCGCTTCGAGAGCGGCGAATGGAACGCGGCCCACGACGGGGCCATCCTGTGCGCCGCCGTCCATCCGTCCGGCGAGGGCGTGATCACCGGCGGCGACGACGGCCGCGTCATCTGGCACCGCCGCGGCGAGGCCGGCGTTCTGGCCACGGCCGCCAAGGGCCAGTGGGTCGACGCCATCGACGCCTCGGCCGAGAGCGGCCTGATCGCCTTCTCGGCCGGCAAGACCCTGTCGGTGATCGATGCGAAGGACCCCGGCTTCCGCCGCGACTTCGTCCATGAGCGCACCGTCTCGGGCGTGGCCTTCGAGCCCAGGGGCCGGCGCATCGCGACCTCGACCTACGGCGGCGCGGCCCTGTGGTTCGCCCGCATCGCCGAGCAGAAGCCGACCCTGCTGAAATGGGCCGGCTCGCACACTGCCGTGACCTTCTCGCCCGACGGCGCCTTCGTCATCACCGCCATGCAGGACGCCCAGTTGCACGGCTGGCGCATCAAGGACCAGAAGAACCTGCGTATGGGTGGTTATCCGTCGAAAGTGCGCGCCATGAGCTTCCTGTCCAACGCCCAGCTTCTGGCCACGGCCGGGGCCCAGGGCGCCGTGCTCTGGCCCTTCGTCGGCTCGAACGGCCCCATGGGTCGCGAGGCCACCGAGATCGGTTTCGACGAGAGCGCCCTTGTCGCCCTCGTCGCCTCCCGCCCTCGCCATGGACAGCTGGCGGCAGGCCTCAACGACGGCCGCGTCTGGCTGGCCGACCCCGCCGGCCAGGGGCTGAATTTCCTCAAGGCCGACAAGGGCGCCGCCATCGTCGCCCTGGCGATGAGCCCCGACGCGAAACGCGTCGCCTGGGCCGACGAGGACGGAAACGCCGGCGTCGCCGAGGTCTGAAATCCTCCCCCTTGGGGGAGGGGGACCGCCCGAAGGGTGGTGGAGGGGGCTTGGCCAGAACGTCCCTTGCCTCCGACGGCAAAGCTGCGTCACATCCCCCGATGTCGGCGGCCTCTGAGGTGAAGAAGCGTGGACGGCCGGTTCTGGCCCTGCTGCTGACGCTCGCCCTGTTGCCGATCGGCGGCGTCGCGATCCACCGCATCCTGCCGCCCCTGACCACCCTGCTGATGGTCCGCCAGGCCGTGCAGGGCGCGCCCATCGACTACCGCTGGCGCTCGATAGACGACATCTCGCCCCGTCTCGTCGACGCCGCCATCGCCGCCGAGGACTCGACCTTCTGCCGCCACAACGGCTTCGACATGCGCGCCATCCAGAAGGCGCTCAAGGCCAATGAGCGGACCGAAAAGCGCGGCCGGGGCAAGATTCGTGGCGGCTCGACCATCAGCCAGCAGACCGCCAAGAACGTCTTCCTCTGGCCCGGCCGCGACTGGATCCGCAAGGGGATGGAGGCCGGCTACACCGTCCTGATCGAGACCGTCTGGGGCAAGCGGCGGATCATGGAGGTCTATCTCAACGTCGCCGAATGGGCCCCCGGGGTCTATGGCGCCGAGGCCGCCGCCCACCACTGGTTCGGCAAGAGCGCGAAAAGCCTGACCGCCGCCGAGGCCGCCCGCCTCGCCGCCATCCTGCCGGCGCCGCGCCGCTACCAGGCCTCCGACCCCGCCCCCTACGTCCGCCGACGCGCCTCGCGCATCCAGGCCGCCATGGCCACGGTGCGCGGCGCGGGCCTGGATTCCTGCGTCCTGGGCTGAACGGCGGCGCTTGACCTTCCCGCCCCGTGCGCTTCACCTGCGCGCCGATACGACGCGACGGGAGGTCGCGCCCGGAGGATCCCATGAAGCGTTCCCTGTTGTCCGCCGCCGCCGTCGGCGCCGTGGCCCTGATCGCCGGCTGCGCCACGACCGACGCCGCTACGCCCGCCGCCGCCCAGATGGCCACGCCGGGCGCGACCGCCTCTGACGCATCGGCCGCCTATCCCGTGACCGTCGAGGGCGCGACCGCCTTCGTCGCCAGCGCGGAACGGCAGCTGGAGACCTTCGGGGAATACGCCGCCCGCGTGCAGTGGACCCGGGCCACCAACATCACCTTCGACACCATGTGGCTGGAGGCCAAGGCCAACGCCGAGGGCACCGAACTGGCGGTCAGGCTGGCCAACGAGGCCGCCCGCTTCAACGGCGTCCAGGTCCCGGCCGACGTGCGCCGCAAGCTGAACCTGATGCGGCTCGGCATCGTCCTGCCCGCCCCCACCCGGCCCGGCGCCGCGGACGAACTGGCCCAGATCACCACCCGGCTCGACTCCACCTATTCGACCGGCAAGTTCCAATACAAGGGCCAGCCGATCACCCTCGACGACGCCACCACCCTGATCGCCGAGAGCCGCGACCCGGCCGAGACCAAGGCGCTCTACGAGGGCTGGCGCACCGTCTCGCCGGTCATGGCCCCCGACTACGCCCGTATGGTCGAGATCGCCAACGAGGGCTCGCGTGAACTGGGCTTCGCCGACACCGGGGCCATGTGGCGCGCCGGCTACGACATGGACGCCGACGCCTTCGCGGCCGAGACCGACCGGCTGTGGAACCAGGTCAAGCCGTTCTACGTCAACCTGCACTGCTACGTCCGCGGTCGCCTGAACGCCAAATACGGCGACGCGGTCCAGCCCGACCACGGCCCGATCCGCGCCGACCTGCTGGGCAATATGTGGTCCCAGGCCTGGGGAAACATCTACGACGTCGTCGCCCCGGCCCAGGGCGGCCATTCCAGCTACAACCTGACCGACCTGCTGGTCAGCCAGCAGTATGACGCCACCCGGATGGTCAAGACCGGCGAGAATTTCTACGTCTCGCTCGGCCTGGCGCCCCTGCCCCGGACCTTCTGGGAGCGGTCGATGATCACCCGGCCCCGTGACCGCGAGGTCGTCTGCCACGCCTCGGCCTGGGACGTCGACAATCTGGAGGACGTGCGCGTCAAGCTCTGCACCCAGATCAACGCCGACGACTTCTACACCGTGCACCACGAACTGGGGCACAACTACTACCAGCGGGCCTATAAGGATCAGCCCTTCCTGTTCCGCAACGGGGCCAACGACGGCTTCCACGAGGCCATCGGCGACTTCATCGGCCTGTCGGCCCTGACGCCCACCTACCTGCATCAGATCGGCCTGCTCGACACCGTCCCCGGCGAGGACGAGGACATCCCCTTCATGCTCAAGATGGCGCTCGACAAGATCGCCTTCCTGCCCTTCGGCCTGATGGTCGACCGCTGGCGCTGGGACGTCTTCAGCGGCGCCACCGACCCGGCCCACTACAACGACGCCTGGACGGCCGACATGCTGAAATACCAGGGCCTGGTCCCGCCCGGACCGCGCCCGGCGGGGGCCTTCGACCCCGGCGCGAAATACCATATCCCGGCCAATACGCCCTACACGCGCTACTTCCTGGCCGCGATCTACCAGTTCCAGTTCCAGCGCGCCGCCTGCCAGCAGGCGGGCTGGACCGGTCCGCTGCACCGCTGCTCGATCTACGGAAACAAGGAGGTCGGCGCCCGCTTCAACCGCATGCTGGAGATGGGCCAGTCCCGCCCCTGGCCCGAGGCCATGGCCGCCTTCACCGGCGAACACGGCAACGACGCCTCGGCCATCACCGACTATTTCCAGCCGCTCAACGAATGGCTGATCCGCCAGAACCGCGGGCATGACTGCGGCTGGGGGGCGTAGGGCTCACGCGGTCACTCTCTGTCGGGGAGTGACCGCCAAAGGCCGTTTTCTACAGACCGGGCTGGGAAATGTTCCTCGCCTTGAGTCCTTCGCCGCCGCAGAGCTTCCAACTCTCGCTTGTCGTGCCGTCCACCCTCAAGCTGAGCGCGCCTCGTCGACGATCGTACGTGAGCGAGGTCGCCGGTCGCCCGTCTTCGAGAATATCGACGACGCCGCGGTCTCCGCGGACTTGCCGGTACCGGACCTCCATGGCCCCTTCACGCGCCTCGACACCGTAAGGAACGGCGGCGTTCCGTGGCAGGGCGAACGGCACGTCGGACGAAAGGACAAAGGGCCCAATTGATCGCCACTCAACCGGGCCTGACGTGTCCGAGGTTGAAAACCTGTTCAAACCGGGACGGAAAAACAGCTCTTCCGAACGCCCCGGAAAGCGCTCTGCGGAACAGTATCTGGCGGAGCCGGGGGGACCACCGTGACAGGCGGCCAACAGGCTCGCCAAGACCAGAAGAATGGCGAGCCGCGAAGAGGTAAGCGACCCGGTCCCTGTCATCAGCGCGCCGCGAACTCGCTCAGCGCGTCGATCACCGCCCGGTTCTGGTCTTGCGTGCCCACCGTGATGCGCAGGCAGTCGGGCAGGCCGTAGCCGCCGACGGGACGGACGATGATGCCCTTGGAGTTCAGATAGTCATTGGCCGCCGCGGCATTGCGGACCGGGTCCGGGAAGCGGACGAGGACGAAGTTGCCGGCGCTCGGAAAGACGTCGAAGCCGAAGCCCTTGATGGCCTGGGTCAGACGCGGCCGCCACGCATGGACCAGTTCGCGCGAGGCCTGCTGGTGCGCCTCGTCGCCCAGGGCCGCGACCGCCGCCTCAATGCCGGGCACGGAGACGTTGAACGGCAGGCGGATGCGGTCCACCGCCTCGGCCACCTTCAGCGGCGCATAGCCGAAGCCGATGCGCAGGCCGCCGAGGCCGTGGATTTTGGAGAAGGTGCGGGTGACGACGATGTTGTCGCTGTCGCGGGCCAGGGGGAAGCTGGTCTCCCAGTCGGGCTCGGCCACGAACTCGGCATAGGCCTCGTCGACGACCAGCAGGACGTCGGCCGGCAGGCCCTCGTGCAGGCGGCGTATTTCCTCGCCGGTGTTGTAGCTGCCGGTCGGGTTGGACGGGCTGGAGACGTAGACGATGCGGGTCCGGTCATCGACCTGGGCCAGCAGGGCGTCGACCTCGGCCTTGTAGCCCGGTTCGGGAGCCAGCTTGACCGAGGCCTGGTTGGCCAGGGCGCTGATGCGGTAGGCGAGGAAGCCGTACTGGCCGCTGACGATGTTGTCGCCCGCGGTCAGATAGGTCTGGTTCAGCAGGGCGAAGACCTCGTCAGAGCCGTTGCCGAAGATCAGCCGCCCGGGCTCCAGCCCGTGGTGCTCGGCCACGGCGTCGCGCAGCTTGGTGGCCCGGCCGTCCGGATACATGTGAATATGGGCGCCGGCCGCCTGATAGGCCTCGCGCGCCCGCTGGCCGGCGCCGAGGGCGTTCTCGTTGGACGACAGCTTCATCGGCTCGGCCACGCCGTCGATGCGTGACTTGCCGCCAACATAGGGGGCGATGTCGAGGATGCCGGGCTTGGGCCGAACAGCCGAGGAATGGGGGGCGTCGGTCATGGGTGTCCTCGGATCAAAATACGGGGGCGGCGCCGATCACGCCGGAGAGGACGCCGGGCGCGCCGGTCAGCCGCCCGTCCTCCGGCTGCACATAGCCCGCCAGCACGAACAGCTTCAACCCGCCCGCCGCGATCAGCGGGTCGGCGGCCAGTCCGGCGTCGGCCAGCGCCTTCACGACGGCGGCGTCCGAAGCCCCGCTGTCGGTGACCCAGAAGGTCTGGTCGTCGCCCGTCGGGCCGGGCCGGGCCTGCTGCACCATCAGGGCGCGGGGCAGGCGGGACCCGTGATCCGGCAGGGCGGCGACGACGCGCAGGGCGGGCTCGGCCAGCAACCGCCCCCACCAGGCCGAGGCCGGCGTCAGGTCCATCAGCGCCCGGCCCCGGTCCCGCACCGCCTTCAGCGCCGCCTCGGGCGTCGCCGCCAGCTTCATGGTCAGGCCGAACCGGTCCGCGGCAAGCACCTGGCTGGCGGGTCCCCAGACGATCATCGCCGCCCCGTGCGCCGCGTCGATCCGTCCCAGCACCGACCGCACCGCCGCGGCCTCGCTCGCCGACAGTCCCGCCAGAGTCTGGCGCAGGGCCAGCGCGTCGGCATCCGGCCTGGATCGCGGCCCCGCCGCCAGGCG
>JBBRFV010000022.1:0-13921 GCA_038241335.1 Caulobacterales bacterium
ATTGAAAAATCACCCGCAGGGCGGGTTGATCGCCGAGGTGTCCTTGCCAGCCTGACTCTCAGACCCGGACCGCAAAGATCCCCGCGACCGACAGATCCGCCATCAGGCGCTCGACCGCCCCTTCCACCATCGCCTCGTCCCGACCGCGCACCACCAGATTGGTCCCGACCTCGCCCTCGGTCCCCGCGCCGAACGGATAGCTGCCGTAGCTGAGCGCGCGATCGGCCTTCGCCGCCGCCGTCAGCAGGTCGGCGATATTCCCCTCACCCACGCCGCCGACCCGGACGGTGCGCGCATGCACCACCGCCCCGTGCCGCAGCCGGTGCGCCACATCCTCCAGCATCGCCGTCATGATCTTCGGCACCCCCGCCATGACGAAGACATTGCCGATCTGGAAGCCCGGGGCGTCGGTGACCGGATTGGCGATCAGCGTCCCGCCCTGCGGAATCCTCGCCATCCGCCGCCGCGCGGCATTGAACTCGTCGGGCCCATAGCGCCGCGCCAGGATCGCCAGCGCGTCCGGATGTTCGGGCAGGGCCACGCCGAAGGCCGAGGCCACCGCGTCGGCGGTGATGTCGTCATGCGTCGGCCCGATGCCGCCGGTGGTGAAGACATAGTCGTGCGCCGCGCGCAGGGCGTTGAGGTTGTCGACGATCTGCGCCTTGCGGTCCCCGACCGTCCGCGCCTCGATCAGATCAATCCCCAGCGCCGCCAGGAAGCGGGCGATGGTGTTCAGATTGGTGTCCTGGGTCCGCCCGCTGAGGACCTCGTCGCCGATGATCAGGACGGCGGCGGTGGGGGAGGTTTCGGTCATGCCCCCTGTCTAGCGCATCCGACCGCCGGCCGTCGCGACATTGGCGCCCCGAGCTTCCGGGCGCCTCAACCCGGCCTTGAGGTTTGTGCTATAGTCTCCCACCTGAGACGCGACCTGACGCCCCGAAAGCCGATCGAATGTACGAGACCCCCGAACTGGACAGCGACGCCTTCGTCCGCACCCATGAAATCCGCGTCCACGAGGATGAGGAGGCGTGGGAGGGCATGCGCGCGGCCGGCCGTCTGGTCGCCGAAGCGCTGGACATGATCGGCGAGCATGTTCGCCCCGGCGTCACCACCGGCGAGATCGACGATCTGGTGCGCGAGTTCACCCTCGACCACGGGGCCCTGCCCGCCTGCCTCGGATACAAGGGCTATGAAAAGACCGTCTGCACCTCGATCAACCACGTCGTCTGTCACGGCATTCCCGGCGACAAGGTCCTGAAGGATGGCGACATCGTCAACATCGACCACACCGTCATCGTCGACGGCTGGCACGGCGATTCCAGCCGCATGTTCGCGGTCGGGAGCATCAACGCACGGGCGAAGAAGCTGATCGACGTCACCTACGACTCGCTCGCCGCCGGCCTGGCCATGATCAAGCCGGGCGCCACCTTCGGCGACATCGGCTACGCCATCCAGCAGGTGGTCGAGGCCAACCGCATGTCGGTGGTGCGCGATTTCTGCGGCCACGGCATCGGCCGCATCTTCCACGACAGCCCCAACGTCCTGCACTACGGCCGTCGCGGCGAGGGCGCCGTCCTGCGCACCGGCATGTTCTTCACCGTCGAGCCGATGGTGAACCTGGGCAAGCCGCACGTGAAGGTGCTGTCCGACGGCTGGACGGCGGTCACCCGCGACAAGTCCCTGTCCTCCCAGTGCGAGCACACCGTCGGCGTCACCGGGACCGGCGTCGAGATCTTCTCGGCCAGCCCCAAGGGCCTGTTCCGCCCCAAGCTCTGACTCTGGACGTTCGCCTTCCGTTCTGACATCGTCGCAACGATTGAACCGGAGGCCGTCATGTCGCGCGTGCTGCCCTTCCCGAGTCCGCAGGTCCGGGCGCCGCAGACGGCTCCCCAGCCTTCGCCCCCGCCCAAACCCCACCACGCCGGCCACCGCGAGCGCCTGCGCGACCGCGCCCGGTCCGGCGGCCTGATCCACCTGCCCGACTATGAGCTGCTCGAACTGTTCCTGTTCCGAAGCCAGCCGCAGGGCGACGTCAAGCCGGTCGCCAAGGCCCTGCTGGCCCGCTTCGGTTCCCTGGCCGCCGTCCTCGCCGCCTCGGTCGAGGACCTGATGACCGTCCGGGCCGAAGACTCGCGCGGCAAGTCCAGGGGCGTCGGCGCCGAGACCGCGCTCGACCTCGCCGCCCTGCACGAGGTCGCCCGCCGGGTGACGAAGGAAGAGGCCAACAAACGCACCGTCATCTCATCCTGGACAGCCCTGCTGGCCTATGTGCGCATGACCCTGCAGCACGAGCCGCGCGAGCAGTTCCGGGTCCTCTATCTCGATAACCGCAACCAGCTGATCCTCGACGAGGTCCAGAATCGCGGCACCGTCGACCATGCCCCGGTCTATCCGCGCGAGGTGGTGCGCCGGGCGCTGGAGCTGTCGGCCAAGTCGATGATCATCGTCCACAACCACCCTTCCGGCGACCCGACGCCGTCCCGCCCCGACATCGACATGACCCGCCAGATCATCGAGGCCGCCCGCGCTCTCGACCTCGCCGTCCACGACCATCTGATCGTCGGCCGCGAAGGTGTTTCAAGCTTCAAACAACTGGGACTGATGTGACCACCCTCTCCACCGAACGGCTGACCCTGACCCCTCCCGGCCTGTCCGACTTCGCGGACCTTTGCGTCCAGTTCGGGAACGAGGCCTTCACCCGCCACATCTTCCCCGCGCCCCTGACGCCCGAGGAGGTCTGGTTCCGCCTGCTGCGCGACATCGGCCACTGGGAGGCGCTGGGCCACGGCAACTGGATCGTACGCCTGAAGAACGGCGGCGATTACGTCGGCGGCGTCGGCGTTCTGGACTATCACCGCGCCCTCACGCCCCCCTTCGACGCGCCCGAGCTGGGCTGGGGCGTCGCGCCGCGCTTCGAAGGGCGTGGCTTCGCCTTTGAGGCCGTGTCGGCCGCCGTCGCCTGGTGCGACGACGCCCTGAACGCGCCCCGCACCGTCTGCATGATCGCTCACGGGAACGCCCGCTCCCTGGCCCTCGCCGCCCGCGCCGGCTATCGACCCTACGGCGAGGGTCTCTACAAGGGCGAGAAGAACGTCCTGCTGGAACGCCGCGCGGCGTAGCCCGCCATTAAGGTTTACCGCGCATTCTGTCCGGAACTCCGGAGACCGCGCCGCCCATGCCCATGCCCGTCGATGAGCTTCATGCCCATCTGGCCGACGCCTTTCCCGACGCCGAGATCGCCATCGACGATCTGGCCGGGGACGGCGACCACTATCGCGCGCGCATCGTCTCCACTGCCTTCTCCGGCCTGTCCCGCGTTCGCCAGCATCAGCTCGTCTATGCGGCGCTGAAGGGCAAGATGGGCGGCGAACTGCACGCGCTGGCGCTCGAGACCTCGACCCCGGCGGGAGACTGACCATGCGATATCGCCCCTTCGGACACGCCGGACAGGCCGTCTCGGCCCTGACCCTCAGCCTCGGCCCCCGTGACATCGCCCATGGCCCCGAGGCCGGCCGCGAGCTGATCTATTCGGCGCTGGAATGCGGCATCAACAGCTACCGGCTCGAGTCCGCCGATCCCGTTCTGGCCGAGGTCCTCGGCCAGGCGCTGAAGCACGTCGATCGCAAGCTGGTGCAGGTTTCCCTGATGCTGGGCTCCGGCGACGGCCGCCGCGGCTCGGACCGCGACTTCACCGCCGAGGGCATGACTTCCGCCATCGATCGCGCGCTTCACATCTCCGGCCTCGGCTGTTTCGACGTCGCCCTGCTGGACGAGCCGGCCGACCACGAACTGCCTCAAACGTCGCTGAACGCGCTCAAGGCGCTGCGGGCGACCGGGCGGGTCAGGCTGCTGGGCATTTCCGGCGAGGGCGAGGTGATGGACACCTATGTCTCCACCGGCGCCTTCGACGTCCTGGCCACCCCGCTGCACGTCAACGCGCCCTGGCAGATCTGGTCGCGCCTGCGCGCCGCCCGTGAGCAGGACATGGCCATCTTCGTCTACGATTATTTCCCCGACAGCCTCGACAGCGAGAAGAAGGCGGCGACACTCCACGTCGAGAAGAAGGGCCTGTTCGGCTTCGGCAAGACCGGCGGTCGCAAGAAGAACGATCCGCTGGCGGGCGCAGGCACCTTCGCCTTCCTGCACCGGACCCACAGCTGGACCGCTGAGTCCATCTGTCTGGCCTACGCCCTGACCGACCCTTCGGTGTCCAGCGTGCTGATCCAGGCCAGCGACATCGACCGGCTCAACACCCTGGCGAGCGTGCCGGATCGCGACATGCCGCCGGGCCTGTCGGCCCAGATCGAGATGGCCCGGGTGGCGGGCGCGAAGGCGGCCTGACGCCGCATCGCTCTTGACCGGCCCCCTCGGCGACCCTAGCTGACGGCCTTCATCGAAAGGCCAGTTCCCAGTGACCGATCAAGCCGTCCAAGCCGACCCCGTCCACGCCTTCATCGCCGATACGGTGAAAGAGCATCCGGTCGTCCTGTTCATGAAGGGCACGCCAGACGACCCGCGCTGCGGCTTCTCCTCGCTGGCGGTGCAGATTCTCGATCACATCGGCGCGGCCTTCGTCGGCGTCGACGTGCTTCAGGACGACAACCTGCGCGACGGCATCAAGACCTTCTCGGACTGGCCGACCATCCCCCAGCTCTACGTCAAGGGTGAGTTCGTGGGCGGCTCGGATATCGTGCGCGAGATGTTCAACGCCGGCGAACTCCAGGCCCTGATGGTCGACAAGGGCGTGCCGCTGGGCGAAGCCGGGGCCTGATGGCCCGCGCCCTCCTCGATCCCCGCGAAGACCGCGAGATCTTCGTGGTCCCGCTCGAGGTCCGGCCCGAACACATCGACGACAACGGCCACGTCAACAACGTCGTCTATGTCGGCTGGCTGCAGGACGCCGGCACCGCCCACTGGAACGCCCGCTTTGACGCGGCGACGCGGGATCGCTGGTCGTGGGTCGCGATGCGGCACGAGGTCGACTATTTCCGCCCCCTGCCGCCGCAGGCCGTGGGCGTGAAGGCTCGCACCTGGGTCGGCGACCCGCAGGGGCCGCGCTTCAACCGTTATGTCCGCATCGAGGACGCCGAGGGCCGCGTCTGCGCCCAGGGCGTGTCCGAATGGGTGCTGGTCGATGCCAAGACCATGCGACCGCACCGCATCCCCGCCGACATGCTGCCGGCGTTCGAGCGGCTCTAGAGCCGGGTCGGATTGGTCAACCGCGCCCTGGCGCCGGGCTCGAGGCCCAGTTCGTCGAAGCTCCAGACCACATCGACGCCGTCGGAAACCAGCGCCTTGCACGGGTCCGGGTCGGTCCTGCGAAGGGCCAGGTCAGTCCAGCCGTCATCGCCCGCCGTCACGTCGACAGCGAAATTCGCAGCGCTGGTGCAGCCGTTCGAGTCGGCCCGAACAATCAGACGACCGCCTTCGATGCGGGCGGCGCGCACGGTTTCCAGCGGCGCGTCGGCGGTGCGGTTGATCCGCACCACGACGTCCCGGTCCGCCGCGTCGTCCGCATAGATGACGCAGGCCGACAGCAGCGGCGCGCACAGCGCCGCCGCCAGCAGTCCGCGGATCACTGACCCGCGTCCGCCGGGGCCTGGTGCACGACCCGGGTCGTCGGCTTGTCGGTGGCGACGATGATGCAGCCGCTGAGCAGCGGGGCGGCGATGGCGAGGGCGAGTACGAGACGTAACATGTGAAATCCCCTTGGACGACGAGTGTTCGCTTCCGTTTCGAAGCTTGGCGGTATTTGCAGGTTCGCGGGCTGATTGGCACGTGAACAATCGGCAAGGCGGGCCTTGCGGCGATCCGCAACCGACATAGCTACAGGCTCGCCTCAGTCCGGAGCCCAGAATGAGCATCCTGTTTTCGCCCCACGCCGTCGGTCCGCTGACCCTAGCCAATCGCGTGGTTATCGCGCCGATGTGCCAGTATTCGGCGATCGACGGGACGCCCCGGCCCTGGCACCACCAGCACCTCGGCCGGCTGGCCATCTCCGGCGCCGCCCTCGTCATCGTCGAGGCCACGGGCGTCGAGGCCGAGGGCCGCATCACCCCCGGCGACACCGGCCTGTGGAACGACGCCCAGGAGGCGGCCTTCGCTGACATCCTCAAGGGCATCCGCACCTATTCGGACACGCCCATCGGCATCCAGCTGGCGCACGCGGGCCGCAAGGCCTCGACCACCCCGCCATGGATCGACCGCGGCCGCGCCCTGACTCCTCAGGAAGGGGCTTGGACCACCTCGGCTCCCTCGGCCCTTCCCTTCAAGCCCGAGTGGCACACGCCCGTCGCCCTGGACGAGGCGGGCATACAGCGGGTGATCGACGCCTTCGTCGCCTCTGCCGGCCGCGCGCTCCGCGCCGGTTTCGACCTGGTCGAGTTGCACGCCGCCCACGGCTACCTGCTCAGCGAATTCCTTTCGCCGATCTCCAACACCCGCACCGATGACTACGGCGGCTCGCCCGAGAACCGCATGCGTTTCCCGCTGCGGGTCGCCCAGGCGCTGCGCGACGCCTGGCCGCGAGACAAGGCGTTGGGCGCGCGCTTCAACGGCTCGGACTGGGTCGAGGGCGGCATCGCGCTGGACGAGGTCCAGGCCTTCGGACAGGCGCTGCACGCCATGGGCTACGACTATCTGCACCTGTCCAGCGGCGGCAATGTCGCCACCGCCGACATCCCGGGCGCCGAGCCGGGGTACCAGCTGGCCTTCGCCGCGGCGGTGAAGGCGGCGGCGCCCGACGCGACGGTCATGGCCGTCGGCATGATCTACGATCCGCACCAGGCCGAAGGCATCATCGCTGACGGCAAGGCCGATCTGGTCGCCATCGCCCGCGCCGCCCTCGACGACCCGCACTGGGCCCACCACGCCGCCGTGGCCCTGGGCGCCGACGAGGGCCTGCCGCTGCAGTACCAGCGCGCGGGAGACAGAACCTGGCCTGCTTACGCCCGGGTGCACGCCGGCGGGTGAGGCGTCAGCCGATGGGCGCCTGATAGGGGTTTTCGACCGAGACATGGGCGCCCGGCGCCAGCCCCATCTCCTGGAACGACCAGCGCATCTCGACGCCCTCGGCCATGGGACGCTGGCAGCGGTCTTCCTTGATGCGGCGCAGGGTGATGGTCGAGCCGTCTCCCACCCGGCGCACCACCGGCGTCAGGTCGGCCTTGGCGGTGCAGCCGTTCGAACTGACCCAGAACACCGCCTGGTCCTGGGCGATGGCGGCGGCATGGATGGGCTCCATCAGGCCCGGCAGAGCCGCGGTCTCGACCGG
The DNA here is from genome assembly GCA_038241335.1 of Caulobacterales bacterium. Lineage (GTDB taxonomy): Bacteria > Pseudomonadota > Alphaproteobacteria > Caulobacterales > Caulobacteraceae > Brevundimonas. Next base: position 7,274 of record JBBRFV010000022.1, read on the forward strand.
GGCCGCGTCCGGCGCAAACCGGTCCATCAATACGCAGCCCGACAGCAGCGGCGCGCACGCCAGCGCGGTGACGATCAAAGCCCGCATCTTCCCGGCCTCCCGCCTGGATCCTGAACCCGCCGATTCTGCGCGTGTTCGCCTCGCAAGGGAACCGGCGTCCGACTCACCAACGAAAAAGACCCCGGATCGCTCCGGGGCCTTTCCAGTCTTGTCGTCTGCGGCGCTCAAGAGCGCCGCGCGGCGAGCGCGCTTAGGACGAGTAGTATTCCACGACCAGGTTCGGCTCCATCTTGACCGGGAACGGCACGTCGGCCAGTTCCGGGACGCGGACGTAGCGAACCGAGAAGCCGCGATCGCCGATCTCGAGGTAGTCGGGGATGTCGCGTTCCGACGACTGCTGGGCTTCGAGCACCAGCGCCATGGCGCGGCTCTTTTCCTTGACCTCGATGACCTGGCCCGGCTTGACGCGGTACGAACCGATGTCGACCTTCTTGCCGTCGACGGTCACGTGGCCGTGGCTGACGAACTGGCGGGCGGCCCAGACGGTCGGGACGAATTTGGCGCGATAGACGATCGCGTCCAGGCGCGATTCCAGCAGGCCGATCAGGTTCTCGGAGCTGTTGCCCTTGCGGCGCGAGGCTTCTTCGTAGGTGGCGGAGAACTGCTTCTCGGTGATGTTGCCGTAGTAGCCCTTGAGCTTCTGCTTGGCCTTCAGCTGCAGACCGAAGTCCGAAACCTTGTTCTTGCGGCGCTGGCCGTGCTGGCCGGGACCGTAGGAACGCTTGTTCACCGGGGATTTCGAGCGGCCCCAGAGGTTTTCACCCATGACCCGGTCGAGTTTGTACTTGGCGCTGTGGCGCTTGGACATTCGTATCTCTTCTTCATGATGCGGCCCGGTCCCTCCCCAGATGGAGGAACGATCTCAACGGCGGTCCACGCATCGTCCGTAGTGGTTCACGCAGCCGGCCGGGGCCGGACGCGTGAAGGGCGGGCTTATGACGGCCCGCCCGGCTTTCGTCAAGTCTCGGGAACCCAGACGAAGCCGTCGTCGCGGCGCTGGACGCGGCCGATCCCCGGATACGGGAAGTGGCCGGCGTAGAGCCGCAGGTTCTGCGACGTCGCCCGCTCCAGCAGGGCCTGCCGGCTGGCGATGGCCGCCGCGTCGTTCTCGTCCCAGGCGTTGGCCCACTCGGGCCGCTGCACCGAGACCACCGAACTGTGCATCGCGTCGCCGATGTAGAGCAGCCGGTCGGCGCCGGAGGCGATCTCATAGCCGACATGGCCCGGCGTATGACCGGGAATGTCGACGCTGGTGATCCCCGGCGCGACCACGGCCCCGGCGACGAAGGTCTGCACCTTCGGCGTGATGGTCTTCACCAGGGCTCTTGCGGACGCATCGCCCTGCATCGCCGTCCACTCGGCCGCGCTCATGCGGATGGTGGCGTTGGCGAAGGCCAGATGGCCCGCGGCGTTGACCAGCCCGCCGACATGGTCGCCGTGGCTGTGCGAGATCAGGATGTCGGTGACCTGTTCCGGCCGCACCCCGGCGGCGATCAGCGAAGCCCTCAGCTTGCCCGCGCCCATCTGGGGCCCCGCGCCGGTGTCGATCAACACGACCTGGTCGCCGTCGCGGATCAGCAGCGGCTGGATGCTGACGCTGATCGTGTCGCCCGGCAGGCCGGCCGCGGTCAGCACGGCCGCCACCTCCTGCGGCGTGCGGCCGACCCCGAACGCCTTGTTGTCGTTCGGGATCGTCATGGCCCCGTCGCGCAGCGCCCAGGCGTGCAGCGCGCCGATCGTGAACGGATGCACATCCGCGCTGGCCCGCGCCGCGGCTGCGGCCCTGGCCGCCTCTTCCGGCGACGGCGAACAGGCGGCGGCCCCCAGCACGGCGAGGACGAGGCTGGCGGCGGCGAGTCTGGCGTGCACGTTCATGGGGCGATCTCCGGCTCATCCGGGCCCGCCCCGGCCTGTGGCAGATAGGCTGGCGGATCGACGTGCGCCAGTGCAGCTCTGGCCAAGGGGCGCCGCCGCCCTACCCGGCCCGGCCCCGGTTCAGGACGCGGCGGCGAACAGGGCGTTGACGCGGTTCCAGTTGACCACGCCCCAATAGGCCTTCAGCCATTCGGGACGGCGGTTCTGGTGCTTCAGGTAATAGGCGTGCTCCCACACGTCGACGACCAGCAGCGGCGCGCCCTTCTCCTCGGCCACGTCCATCAGCGGATTGTCCTGGTTCGGCGTCGAGGTGATCTTCAGCTTGCCGTCCTGCAGGATCAGCCAGGCCCAGCCCGAGCCGAACTGACCGGCCCCGGCGGCGGCGAAGTCGGTCTTGAACTTCTCCAGCCCGCCCAGGTCGCGGTCGATCGCGGCGGCCAGCTCGGCCGAGGGCGCGCCCACCTTGTCGGCCGGGGCCATGCCGTCCCAGAAGAAGCTGTGGTTCCAGTGCCCGCCGCCGTTGTTGCGCACGCCCTTGGGCACGGTCGAGATGACCGGGAACAGCGCCTCCAGCGTCTGGCCGTCCAACCCGGAAGCCTCGATCGCCTTGTTCAGATTGTCGACATAGGTCTGGTGATGCTTGTCGTGATGCAGATGCATCGTCTCCGCATCGATCACCGGCTCCAGGGCGTCATGCGCATAGGGCAGCGGGGGCAGGGTGAAGGCCATGGGAGGCTCCTTCGGCTGGGGGGTTGCTCAGGTGCTGCAGATAGGCGCCCGGCTCCCTGACCCAAGCCGCCGGCGACGAAAATCGTTCCGGCTCACGTCTCGGGCAGATTGGCCTTGAGGCAGTCGCGCACCGCGCGGCGGAAATCGCCGGAAGCCGAGGCGAAATCCACGCCCTCGGCGTCGAACGCGGCCTTGGTCGCGGCGTCCAGTCCGTCCGGCAGGGCGGCCAGCACCCTGGCCTCGCCCTTCGGGTGCAGGCAGAAGCCGACCTCCTTGCACAGGGCGGCGAACATGTCGGAATAGTCGGGCGTGGTCATGCGATCAGGCTTTAAGCCTTCTGGCGTGGAAGGCCACATGGTCGGCAATGAAACTGGCCATGAAGAAATACGAGTGGTCGTAGCCCGGCTGCATCCTCAGCGTGACCCGCTGGCCCGCCGCCTTGCCCGCCGCGACCAGCAGCTCCGGCTTCAGCTGCTCGACTAGGAAGGGATCGGCGTCGCCCTGGTCGATCAGAATGTCGTCGAACACGCCCTTCGCCGCCCCGTCCTCGATCAGCCGCGCCGCGTCATGCGCCGCCCATTCGGCGCGGTCCTCACCCAGATAGGCGCTGAACGCCTTCTCACCCCAGCCGCAGCGCGTCGGCGAGGCGATCGGGGCGAAGGCCGAGACGCTGCGGAACAGCGCGGGATGGCGCAACGCCAGCGTCAGCGCCCCGTGCCCGCCCATCGAATGGCCGCAGATCGAGCGCGTTCCGGTCGTCGGGAATTCCGCGTCGATCAGCCCGAGCAACTCCTGCGCGACATAGGTCTCCATGCGGAAATGCTGCGCCCACGGCGCCCGGGTCGCGTCGACATAGAAGCCCGCCCCCTGTCCCAGATCATAGGCCGGGTCGTCGGCGACGCCCTCCCCGCGCGGCGAGGTGTCGGGCGCGACGATGATCACCCCTTGCTCGGCCGCCGCCGCATAGGCTCCGGCCTTGGTGGTGAAATTGTCCTCGGTGCAGGTCAGGCCCGACAGCCAGATCAGCACCGGGAAAGAACCCGTTCCCTTGCCGTCAGGGCCCGGCGGCGTGAACACCGACAGGGTCATGGGCGTGCCGGTCACGGCGCTGTCGTGGCGCAGGTAACGCAGGGCGCCGCCGTGGACGGCGTGTGTCTTGGTGGTGTGAAGGGTCATGCGGCGGTTATTGCCTCTACGGCGAGGCCAAGTTCGGCTCCGCGTTCCGCAAGCCGCCGATCGGCGGTGATGAGCGGGCAGGACAGCCGCAGCGCAAGCGACAGATACAGGCAGTCATATACGGGGTGGGTCAGCCGGGTGGCCAAACGTTGCGCGGGGCCGAGCAGGCTTTCATCCGGAACCAGGTCCATGATTTCCGCCAGGATGGCCGCGCCTTCAATGGCTTCGTCAAGGCCGACCTGTCCCGCCCGCACATATTTCCAGAGCGCGTTGGCGACCTCGATCTGGATGAATTTCGGTGCGACGGGCTGCCAATCGTTGCGAGCGGCAAGAGCGGCAGGGGCAAGTGTATCGTCGGTCACCAGCCACTTGAGTGCGACGCTGGCGTCGAATACGGCCACGCTCACCGGTCTCGGTCCTCCCTGATCAGAGCCGTGCTGTCGAGCTGGGATCCGCGCGTCTGCTCGCGTATGCGCGCAGCAACCCGTTCAAACCGCTCCTCGGCGAAGTCGACCTCGCGCGCGGCCATGTCCCGGAATTTCTGTTCCAGCGAGATGTTTTGCGCCTTCGCCAGAACCTTAAGGCGGGCGACGATGCCGTCGTCGAGATCGCGGACGAGAACCTGAGCCATGCGCGGATGATAGCATACCGCTAGCATCCGCGCCAGACGCTCACCCCGCCCGGTGCATGGCGCAGATCTTGTTGCCTGAGGGGTCGCGCGGATAGGCCAGGTTAAGCGTGCCGGACGGCCCTTCGCGCGGGTTGGGCGGGTCCTCGATGGCCGTACCGCCGGCCGCGATCCGGGGCCGCTCAGCGGCCGATCCCCGGATCCGTATCGGCCCGGTCGGACAACATGCCGCGCCACGGACCGGGCCACAAGCCACTATGGTCGACCGGGCGGACAGGGGGCTATCGCATGAACTCCGGATTTCTGATCGGCGCGTCAGTCGCGATGATCGCGACGGCCGTCACCCATTCGGTCGTCGGTGAAAGACGACTTATCATCCCGCTCCTGGCGCGCCGCGATGGTGTGACGGCCTCCGATCTGGCCCGGCTGGTCATTCGCGGCGCATGGCATCTGACCTCCATCCTCATGGTGGTGACGGCCGCCGTGCTGTGGTTCGGACCGACGCGAGCCCAGGTCCTCGTGATCGGCTTGGCCTATCTGACGACCGCGATCGTGGACGTGATCGTGACCCGCCGTCGCCACATCGGATGGCCGTTGCTGGCGCTCTCGGGCGGACTGGCCCTGGCCGGCCTGATGTGAGGGATGAGCCCGCCATTGGGCGAAAAAGTCTATCCCACCCGATGCAGCGCGCACACCTTGTTGCCCGACGGATCGCGCAGATAGGCGAGGTTCAGCACGCCAAACGCGCCGTTGCGCTCCCCCGGCGGGTCCTCGATGGAACGCCCGCCCGCCGCGACGCCGGCGTCATGGAAGGCCTTGACCATCTCCGGCGTCTTCGCCGCGAAGCCGATGGTGCCGCCGTTGGCGTGACAGGCCGGCTCACCGTCGATCGGACTGCCCACGGCAAAGGCCCCGCGATCGGTCCGCCACCAGAAGCGCCCCTTGGGGTCCGGTCCGGTCGACGCCGGGATTCCCAGCGCGCCCAGCGCCGCGTCGTAGAATTTCCGCGACGCCTCGACGTCGTTCGCGCCGACGGTCAGATGGGTGAACATGGCTTCCTTTTCCCTGTTTCAGGATAGTTTTTTTAAACAACTATCCGGGTGATGCAAGCCTAGAATACCACCACCGACCGGATGCTCTCGCCCGCATGCATCAGGTCAAACGCCTCGTTGATCCGCTCGAGCGGCAGCGTGTGCGTGATCATCGGGTCGATCTCGATCTTGCCGTCCATATACCAGTCGACGATCTTCGGCGTGTCCGTCCGCCCCCGCGCCCCGCCGAACGCGCTCCCCCGCCACACCCGGCCGGTGACCAGCTGGAACGGCCGCGTCGCGATTTCCTTGCCCGCCTCGGCCACGCCGATGATGATGCTCTCGCCCCAGCCGCGGTGACAGGCCTCCAGCGCCTGACGCATCACGGTGGTGTTTCCGGTGCAGTCGAACGTGTAGTCGGCCCCCCCGCCGGTCAGCTCGACCAGATGGGCGACGACGTCACTCACATCCTTCGGATTGACGAAATGGGTCATGCCGAAACGGCGACCCCACTCCTCTTTCGCCGGGTTCAGATCGACACCGACGATCATGTCGGCCCCGACCATCTTGAGCCCCTGGATGACGTTCAGCCCGATGCCGCCCAGGCCGAAGACCACGCAGTTGGCCCCCGGCTCGACCTTGGCCGTATTGACCACCGCGCCGACGCCCGTCGTCACGCCGCAGCCGACGTAGCAGGCGCTCTCGAACGGCGCGTCCTTGCGGATTTTCGCCGCCGCGATCTCGGGCAGGACGGTGAAATTCGAGAAGGTCGAACAGCCCATATAGTGGGCGATCGCCTGACCCTTGTAGCTGAACCGGCTGGTGCCGTCGGGCATGACGCCCCTGCCCTGGGTCGCGCGGATGGCGGTGCACAGATTGGTCTTGCGGCTGAGGCAGCTTTTACATTGCCGGCACTCGGGCGTGTACAGCGGGATCACATGATCCCCGACCGCGAGCGAGGTCACGCCGGGCCCCACCTCGACCACCACGCCCGCGCCCTCGTGGCCCAGGATCGACGGGAAGAGGCCCTCTGAGTCCAGACCGTCCAGCGTATAGGCGTCGGTGTGACAGATGCCCGTCGCCTTGATCTCGATCAGCACCTCCCCCGCACGCGGCCCCTCCAGATCGACCTCGACGATCTCAAGCGGA
>JBBRFV010000023.1:0-13724 GCA_038241335.1 Caulobacterales bacterium
TTCTCTGTGCCTTCAAGCTGGGATTGGAGGGCGATGAAATTCTGGTTCGACTGGAGCTGCGGATAGGCCTCGACCACCGACAGGAGGCGCGACAGGGCCGCCGACAGTTGCCCCTGCGCCGCCTGGAAGCGCGCGAAGGCGGCGGGGTCCTGCAGCGTTTCAGGCGTTACGTTCATGGAGGTCGCACGAGCGCGAGCTTCGGTGACCTGGGTCAGGGTCGTCCGCTCCGCGATGGCTGCGCCCTGGACGACGGCGACCAGATTGGGCACCAGGTCGGCGCGGCGCTGGTACTGGGCTTGGACGTCGGCCCACGCGGCCTCTGCCTTCACCTGCTTGGTGGGGATGGTGTTGTAGCCGCAGCCGCCCAGGGCGGGCAGGGCGACGACGACGGCGACCACGGCGGCCGAACGCGGATCGAATCTCATCCGAAGCATCCCTTGTTGTCGAGCGGTCGATCCGCTCGTCTTGAATATCAGGTCAGCGCCGCAACGCTTCAAGCGTCAAGCGGTTCTGGCGTCACGCCCGCGATCCGGCACGCGGCTGTGTAGGTATTGGCCAGCAGGCAGGCGATGGTCATGGGCCCGACGCCGCCGGGAACCGGGGTGATCCGGCCCGCCACCGTCATCGCCTCGTCGAAGGCGACGTCGCCGACCACCCGGCTCTTGCCTTCGGCCGCCCTGACCGGATCGCGCGACGGCACGCGGTTGATGCCCACGTCGATAACGGTCGCGCCCGGCCGGATCCAGTCGCCCCGCACCATCTCCGCTCGGCCGACGGCGGCGACCAGGATGTCGGCTGACCGGCACAGGGCCGGCAGGTCCCGGGTGCGCGAATGGGCGATGGTCACCGTGCAGCTCTGACCCAACAGCAACTGGGCCATCGGCTTGCCTACGATATTGGAGCGCCCGACGATCACGGCGTTCAGCCCGCTGAGGTCGCCCAATTCGTGCTTCAGCAGCATCAGACAGCCCAGCGGGGTGCAGGGCACGAGACCCGGCAGGCCGACGGCGAGCCGTCCGGCGTTGACGACATGGAAGCCGTCGACGTCCTTGTCAGGGTCGATAGCGGCGAGCACGGCGGCCGAATCGATGTGGTCCGGCAGGGGCAGTTGGACCAGAATTCCATGGATGCCCGTGTCGGCGTTCAGAGCGGCGATCAGGGCCAGCAGATCGGCTTGCGAGGTCGTGTCGGCCAGCCGGTGCGTGTCCGAACGCAGGCCCGCCCGCAGGGTCGTCTCGCCCTTGTTGCGGACGTAGATCTGGCTGGCCGGATCTTCGCCGACGATAACCACGGCCAGCCCCGGCTTGACCCCGTGGGCCGCTTGCAGGCGGGCGGCGGCGGCGGTGACGCGCTCAACCAGCCCGGCGGCGAACGCCTTGCCGTCGATCAGGCTCGCGCAGGGGGACTCGGCCGTCATGGGTTCGGCTCCGGTCGTCAGGAATCGTGCGGATGGCGCCGATTTACAGAGGGCGCGGTTCGGCGTCTATGATCGTGGCCGCAAACAGGGGAATCTCATGCGTCGTACGTCCATTCTCGGCGCCGTCAGCGCGCTGGCCCTCATCGGCGCGGTTTCGACCGCCGGCGCGGCCGCGGCCCAGGAAGCCCAACCCCTGTCGCCGGGGGCGGCCTTGCAGGGCGAGTTGGCTGATGGCGACAAGACCGCTCCCGACGACGCCTACCGCTACGACGAGTTCGCGATCCAGGCCCGCGCCGGCCAGCGCTTCGAAGCGATCATGAGTTCCGACGCCTTCGACACCTATCTGGAGGTCTTCCGCGACCCCGCGTCCGACACGCCCCTGGCCAGCGACGATGACGGCATGGGGGGTGAGACGACCAACTCCCGCTTGCGTTTCACCGCGAATGAGGCCGGAACCTATCTGCTGCGCGCCCGGACGCTTTCGGGAGTCGAGGGCGGCGCCTACAGCCTGTCGCTGGCGGACAGGGGACCGGCTCCGCGCGCCCAGCGCCCCGGCGGCATTCGTTTGGGCCAGCATATCGGCGGCTCTCTGGGTCGCGGCGACGCGGAAACGGATGACGGCCTGCCCTATGACGCCTTCGCCTTTCGGGCGCAGGCCGGCGGCCGGTTCGCCATCAGCCTTGAGTCCGACGATTTCGATCCTGTCGTGCGAGTCGGTCGGATGACCGACGGCGCTTTCGTCGAACTGGCGCAGAACGACGACGGCCCGGACATGGGCCTGAACTCCCGCCTGGTCTTCACGGCGCCGGACGCGGGCGAATATGTGATCCGCGCCACGCCGATAAACAGCGCCGGCGAGGGTTCCTACCGTCTGTCGCTGGCTGAAGGCCCGCCGCCGATCCCGGCCCAGTCGGTGATGATCGGCGACACCGTGCAGGGCGAACTGACCGACAGCGACGGCAAGAGCGAAGGAGGGCTGACCGCCGACGCCTACCGCTTTTCCGGCCGGGAGGGGCAGCGGGTTCGTATCGACATGAGTTCGGACGCCTTTGACACCTACCTGCAACTGTTCGACGAGAGCCATGTCAGCCTGGCCGAGGACGACGACGGCGCGGCCGAGGGCACCAATTCCCGCCTGACCTTCACCCTGCCGGCCGACGGCGCCTATGTGATCGAGGCGCGGCCGTTCTCGGCCGCGACGGGCGCCTATACGCTGAAGCTGGAAGAGGTCGCGCCGCCGCCGCCGGCCGTCGACCTGGCCTTCGGCGCAACCACCCAGGGCGAGGTCGGCGAAACGTCCCCCAAGGACGACGCCAACCGCGGTTACGCCGACTACGCCTTCTCGGGGACCGAGGGCCAACGCGTCCAGGCGATCATGCGGTCGGGCGATTTCGACACCTTCCTCCAGATCAGCAAGGCCGATGGGGAGTTCGCGCAGCTGGCCAGCGACGACGATGGTCTGGGCGAAGGGACCGACTCGCGCCTCAACTTCACCCTGCCGGAGACCGGCGACTTCGTGCTGCGCGCCTCCGCGCTCGGGACCGACGGCAAGGGGCTGTATTCGGTCGAGTTGCGCGATCGCGGTCCGCAGCCGCAAGCCGGCAGCATTCTGGTCGGCGCCACGGCGCGCGGGAGCCTCGGCGAAACCGACGCCACGGCTGACGACAACAGCTTCTACGACGCCTATCGCCTGACCCTCAAGGAAGGCGAGAAGGTGCAGATCACCATGGTTTCCAACGAGGTCGACAGCTTCGTCGTCGTCGGCCGCACCAAGGCGGACGGCACGTTCGAGGTGCTGGGATCGGACGACGACGGCTTGTCGGACACCCACGCCAAGCTGGCATGGACCGCCCCGTCGGACGGCACCTACGAACTGCGCGCCGGAACCTTCCAGCAGGGTCAGACGGGCGACTATGCGCTGACGGTCGGCAAGCAGGAGTAGCGGCCCCGCTTGGGCGGCGCGGCCCGGTCGGCTAAGGCAGGTCGGGCAGCGATCGGAGACATGCGTGGCCGACATTCTGGGCCGCAAGGACCAACATCTGGACGTGGTGCTCTCGGGCGCCGCGCGGCATGGGCTGGACAGCGGCTTCGCCGACATCCGCTTCGTGCACGAGGCCCTGCCGGACCTGGATCACGGCAAGATCGACCTCGGCGCGGACTTTCTCGGCCGCCGACTGAAGGCGCCGCTGCTGATCAGTTCGATGACCGGCGGGCCGGCGCGGGCCGAGGCGATCAACGCTCGTCTGGCAGAGGCGGCCCAGCATCTCGGCATCGCCCTCGCGGTCGGGTCACAGCGCGCAGCCTTGGAGACGGACGGTCAGGCCGGCCTGGACATGACGCTGCGCCGCCGGGCGCCGGATACGCCCCTGCTGGCCAATATCGGGGCGGCCCAACTGACCCTGGGCTTTGGGGTGGACGAGGCGCGGCGGGTCGTGGACATGATCGCGGCCGACGCCCTGATCGTGCACCTGAACCCTTTGCAGGAGGCCTGCCAGACCGAGGGCGACCGCGACTGGTGGGGCGTCGGGGCGGCGCTGGAGACCCTGGTCAAGGCGCTGGACGCACCCGTGGTGGTCAAGGAGACTGGGGCCGGCCTGTCGGCGGCCACGGCTCGTCGGCTATTCGATATGGGCGTCGCGGTCGTCGATGTGGCTGGCGCCGGGGGCTCGAACTGGGCGACGGTGGAGGGCGAACGGGCGACCGATCCAGCCGACAAGGCGCATGCGGCGGCCTTCGGCGAGTGGGGCATTCCCACGGCCCGGGCGATCGCCGATATCCGCGCGGCCTGTCCCAAGGGATTTCTGATCGGCTCGGGCGGCGTTCGCGACGGCGTCGACGCCGCCAAGGCCGTCCGCCTGGGCGCCGATATCGTGGGCCAAGCGGCCGGCGTGCTGGCGGCGGCCACGATCTCGACCGACGCCGTGGTCGAGCATTTCCAGATCCTCATACGCCAGCTCAGGACCGTCTGCTTCTGCACCGGCTCCGCCAATCTGACCGCGCTCAGGAAGGTGAGGCTGCAATGACGGGCGGACGCTCGACGCCCGCCGCCGACGGTCGAGAACGCCTACGTCCGCATTTGACGTAGGCTTATGCTTTCCTGACTGAACCCCCTCGGGTGCGGTCTTTGACAATCGAACACAGCGAGCCGGCGATATCGCGACAGGCCATCTGGACTCTCTGGACTCGCTGGACCCTGTTTTTGCCGCGGGTTCGCGATCCGTCCGACCGGTCGTTTTCGGTCTGGTCCTGGGGCCGAACCCTAGCCGGAAACCTGCACCGGCAGCGTCACATCGCAGACCGAGAAGTCGGCGCCGCGGGCGGCCCGGGTCTGTTCGACCAAGGCGTGGAAGCGAGGCGAGGCGGTGTCGAGCACCTGGACCACGGGACGCTGGCTGTCGGGCAGGTCCGCGGCGACGCGGACGCGGGTCATCCGGTCCGGTTCAGCGGTGACCATGCCATTGTCGCCGTCGCCGACCTTGAGCGCGCGCACCACCTCGAGGCCGGACACCGTCATGCCCCAGACGGTGTAGCGCTTGTCCAGGGCCGGATAGGCCTGGCGCATGATGAAGAACTGGCTGTTGGCGGTGTCGTTGCCTTCATCGCGGGCCATGCCGGCGACCCCGGGGCAGTAAAGACCCCAGCCGTGCACCTTGCCGTCGCCGGTGATGGCGAAGGCCGAGTCCGGCTGGGTCTGGATCGGCAGGGAATGGAAGAACCCGGTCTGGGCCCCCATCGGCGCCGCTACGGCGGCGAAAGGCATCGCAGCGTCACGGCGGAAGGTGAATTCGGCCTTCAGGTCTGGATAGGCGCTTTGGCCCTCGCCATTGCCCAGCGGGTCGCCGGTCTGGGCCATGAACCAGTCGATCACCCGATGCCAGGTCAGGCCGTCGAAGAAGCCGTTGTGGGCCAGCAGTTTGATCCGCTCGACATGCAGGGGCGCGACCTCGGGGGTCAGCTCGACGAGGATGCGGCCCTTGGTGGTGTCGATGACGAGCAGGTTCTCGGCCGGCACGGTCCGCCATTCCGACGGGGTCGCCGTGGGCGCGGGGGCCGGCGCCGGCGGAGGCGGAGGCGGGCCGCCGGCGTCCTGGGCGACGGCGGGAGCGGCCAGGGCCATGGCCATAAGCAGGGTGACGATACGGATCATGGCGACCTCCCTCGCTCGGTTCAGACGCCGGTGATTTCAACGGGCGGCTGGACGTCGCAGACGTTCAGTTGTTGGTTCGAAGCCGCCGCGCGGGCCTGTTCGACCAGGGCGGCGAAGGCCGGTGAACTGGTGATCATGACGCGGGCCGTCGGCCGTTGGCCCTCGGGCAGGGCGTCGGCCGTGCGGGCGTGGGTCATGGTGTCGGGGTCATCGACCTTTCCGTCCGCGGCCTCCGCCCCCTTCTTCAGCGACCGGACGACGTCGAGGCCGGACAGGATCCGGCCGAAGGGCGTGTAGAGGCCGTTCAGGCTGTCGTTTTCGGCGCTCATCAGGAAGAACTGGCTATTGGCGCTGTTCGGATCGCTGTTGCGCGCCATGGCGGCGACGCCCTGACAGAACAGCGCCTGCGCGCTGGCCTTGAAGTCGGCCGTCACCATCATCTGGGCGTCCGGCTGGGTCGCCACCGCCATGGAGCCCATGAGGCCCAGCCGGCCGGTTGGGCCTGTCCCGACCTGGGTGAAGACCCCGTCCCGCCCGCGGCGGAAGCTGAACTCGCCGGGGATGTCCGGCAGGGTGCTGCCGCCCTCGCCCGTCCCAAGCGGATCGCCGGTCTGGGCCATGAAGCCCTCCATCACACGGTGGAATTTGAGACCGTCGTAAAAGCCCTGATCCGCCAGGGTGCGGATGCGGACGACCGAAGGGGCCGAGACGCGGGGATCGAGCTCGACGACGATGCGACCCTTGTTGGTGTCGATCACCAACAAATTCTCGGGCGCCACGGTGCGCCATTCCGCAGCGGGCGCGGACACGGCGGCCGGGGCAGGGGTCTGCGCCGTTCCGGGCGTCGCCATGGCCATCAGGCCGACGGCCAAAGCACTGGCCGTCATCGTCTTCACGCTCATGTTCGTCCCTTGACCTTGATACGCACCTGTTCGGCGATGGCGGGACTGACGAAGCTCTCGATGCTGCCGTTCAACCGCGCGATCTCCTTGACCAGCCGCGAGGCGATCGCCTGATGCCGCGGGTCGGCCATCAGGAAGACGGTCTCGATGTCGGCATTGAGGCGCTGGTTCATCGCCGTCATCTGGAATTCGTATTCGAAGTCCGCGACAGCACGCAGGCCGCGCACGATCATGCCTGCGCCCAGTTCCTCGGCGAAATGCATCAACAGGCTGGAGAAGGGGCGCACCTCGACCCGGTCGCCGAACCGGGCGACCTCGGCGCGCACCATCTCGACCCGTTCCGCTGTGCTGAACAGCGGTCCCTTGTCGTCGTTTTCGGCCACGCCGATGACCAACCGATCGACCAGCTTCACCGCACGGCCGATGATGTCCATGTGGCCGTTGGTGATCGGATCGAAGGTGCCGGGGTAGAGCCCGATGCGCATGCCTGTCTCCCGCCCTTTGGGTCTGCTTAGCAGGTGGGAAACACGCGGCCTAGATCGGTTGCACGGGGTTGGTCGCCCAAGCCGAACGCAGCCGCGCGATCAGGGCGGACTCAACCTCAAGCGACCGTCCGTCGATCGCGGCGACGGCGCAAGCCGGGGTGGCGCTGTTGCAGATGAAGGCCTGGCTGAAACCCGCCAGCCTGGCCCGATCCACCGGTCGGGATTCGCCGCCCAAGCCGACGATCTCCAGCCCGCGCTCGAGCAGGGCCTGTCCTGTCCCGGCCAACATGGGCGCCCGTGGCCAGATCACGCGGCCGTCCTCGACGAAACCGATGTTCCAGATGCTGCCCTCGGAGACCATTCCGTCCGGCCCTACAAACAGGGCGTCGTCGAATCCGGCCTCGACAGCCGCGCGGCGGGCGCGGGTCAGGCCGAAGGTGCCGGCGTGTTTCAGGTGCGCCGCTTCGCGGGCGTAGGTCTGCAGTTGCAGCCGCAACGGGCGATCCAGGGGCGCGGCGGGCTCCGAGACGGCGACCAGCACCCGCGGTTCGCCCTGGGCGTCGGGCCGCCGCAGGGTCACGGCGTCGGAGAACAGCTGAACCCGAAGACTGAAGCGGCCGGCGCGGCCATCCAGCGCGCGCCGCATCCGCTCACGCAACCGCGCCTCGGGCACGGCGCCGCCGAACAGCTCCAGCGCCTCCTGTTTCAGCCGCGCCAGATGCAGGTCCAGCCCGCGCACCCCACCGTCCTCGACCTGCATCGAGGTGAAGGCGCCGTAGTTGGACAGGGCGACGACCGCCAGCGCCTCGACCGTGGCGGGCTGGCCGTCGATCTGGAGCGTCAGGCTCAGCCTTCGGCCTCGCCGGCTTCCACGTCGCCGATATCCGCGTCGCCTTCGTCCGCGCCGCCGGCCGTTTCGGGCAGGCGTTCGACCGACACGACCTTCTCGCCTTCGGCGGTGCGGAAGATGGTCACCCCCTGGCTTGAGCGGCCGACGATGCGGACCTGGGCCACCGGCGTGCGGATCATCTGGCCGCCTGAGGTGATCAGCAGCAGGTCGTCGCCGTCTTCCACAGGGAAGGAGGCCGCCAGTCGGGTGCCTGCCCGCCCGCCGAGGCCGTGGGCCGTCAGCCCCTGGCCGCCGCGACCGGTGCGCCGGTATTCATAGGCGGAGGACCGCTTGCCGAAGCCGGTACCGGTGACCGTGAGGATGAACTCTTCGGCGGCGCCCAGCTGGGCGATCCGCTCGGTGGACAGGATCGCATCACCCGCCGCGTCGTCCGCGTCCTCGTCAGCCGTCGCCACCGTCGGTTCGTCGTCGCCCTCGCCGGTGGCTCTGCGCATGGCGTTGGCGTGTTTGACTTAGGCGGAGCGCTCTTCGTGCTTCGCATCGACCAGACCGAGCACGGCCATGGAGATGACCTCATCGTCCTTCTGCAGTCGCACGCCGCGCACGCCGGTCGAATCCCGGCCCTTGAACACGCGCACGTCGTCGGCCTTGAAGCGGATGGCGCGGCCGAGCGCCGTCGTCAGCATGACGTCGTCTTCCGCCGTGCACAGAGCCACGCCGACCATCCGGTCGTCGCCTTCCAGCTTCATGGCGATCTTGCCGGCCCGGTTGACGGTGGCGAAGTCCGACAGCTTGTTGCGCCTGACGTCGCCCGACCGGGTGGCGAACATGATGTCGTAGTTGTCCCAGTCCGCCTCGTCCTCGGGCAGGGGCAGGACGTTCATGATGCTGTCGCCCGGTTCGATCGGCAGCAGGTTGACGAAGGCCTTGCCGCGGGACTGCGGATTGCCGAGCGGCAGCCGCCAGGTCTTGAGCTTGTAGGCCTTGCCGTTGGTTGCGAAGAACAGCACCGGCGTGTGGGTCGAGGCCGAGAAGACGCCGACGACCGCGTCGTCCTCCTTCATCGCCACGCCCGAGCGGCCCTTGCCGCCGCGATGCTGGGTCCGATAGGCGTTCAACGCCACGCGCTTGACGTAGCCGCCGTGGGTGACGGTGACGACCATGTCCTCACGCGGGATCAGGTCCTCGTCCTCGAGCTCGAAATCGCCGTCTCCGATAAGGGTGCGCCGCGGCACCGCGAACTGGTCCTTCACCGCCAGCAGGTCGGCCCGGATGATGGCGATGACGTTGGCGCGGTCCGACAGGATGGTCAGGTGGCCCTGGATGGTGTCGGCCAGGCCGCGCGCCTCGCCGAAGATGTCGTCGCGGCCCAGGCCGGTCAGGCGGGACAAGGTCAGGGCCAGGATGGCGCGGGCCTGTTCGTCGGTCAGCTGCAGGCTGTCGCCGTTGATGACGACGCTTCGCGGGTCGGCGATCAGCTCTACCAGCGCCATCATGTCGCCGACGGGCCAGGGTTTGGACTGCAGCCGCTCGCGGGCCTCGGTCGGATCGGCCGACGAGCGGATGATGTGGATGACCTCGTCGATATTGGCGACGGCGACGGCCAGGCCGACCAGCACGTGGCCGCGGACGCGCCCCTTGGCCAGATCGAACGTGATGCGGCGTACCACGACCTCTTCGCGGAAGTCGAGGAAGACCTCGAGCATCTTGCGCAGGCCCATCTGCTCTGGCCGGCCGTGGTTCAGCGCCAGCATATTGACGCCGAACGACGACTGCATGGCCGTGTAGCGCCAAAGCTGGTTCAGGATGACGTCACCCGACGCCTCGCGCTTCAGCTCGATGACGATCCGCATGCCCTGCCGGTCGGATTCGTCGCGGACGTCGGAAATGCCCTCGATCCGCTTCTCGCGAACCATTTCGGCGATGCGCTCGATCAGGGTCTGTTTGTTGACCTGGAACGGCAACTCGGTGACGACGATGGCTTCGCGGTCCTTGCGGATCTCCTCGATCGTCGCCCGACCGCGCACGATGACCGAGCCGCGGCCCTCGCGCAGGGCGTTGCGGGGCGCGGTGCGGCCCATGATTTCACCGCCTGTGGGGAAGTCGGGCCCCGGAACGATATCCAGCAGGGCCTCGTCGCCCAGCTCCGGACTGTCCAGAAGAGCGACCGCGGCGTCGATGATCTCGCCCAGGTTATGCGGCGGGATGTTGGTGGCCATGCCGACGGCGATGCCGCCCGCGCCGTTGACCAGCAGGTTGGGAATCCGCGCCGGCAGGACGACCGGCTCCAGCTCCTTCTCGTCGTAGTTCGGCTGGAAATCGACCGTGTCCTTGTCGATATCGGCCAGCAGGGCCATCGCGGCCGGAGCCATTCGGGCCTCGGTGTATCGCATCGAAGCGGGCATATCGCCGTCAACCGAGCCGAAATTGCCTTGGCCGTCGACCAGCATCAGACCCATCGAGAACGGCTGCGCCATGCGCACCAGGGCCATGTAGACCGAGGCGTCGCCGTGCGGGTGGAAGCGGCCCAGCACGTCGCCGACGACGCGGGCGCATTTGGAATACGACCGCTCGGCGGTCATGTTCAGGTCGTGCATCGAATACAGGATACGGCGGTGAACAGGTTTCAGGCCGTCGCGCGCGTCCGGCAGGGCGCGGGACACGATCACGCTCATGGCGTAGTCAAGGTAGGAGCGTCTCAGCTCGTCCTCGATCGTGATGGTGGCGATATCGCCGCCGGCTCCCGAAGACGGGGGGAGGGCGTCCGTATAGGTGTCGTCAGTCAAGGGAAATCAGGCTTTAAATGGCCGGAATCGGAACGTGATCCGCGAACCGGTTTTCTAGCATCCGTGGGCTCGGGAGGCAAAGCGCGCCGCCCTGCCTGGCCGCCAAACACAGGGATTCGCCGCCATGCGCGCCATTGACCTCGCCGCCCTAGCCGTCATGCCCCTCGCTGCAGCCCTCTCCGCCTGCGTCAGCGTCACCGCCAACGACTATTCCCACACACTGCAGCGGGCTTTGCCCGGTGATTTCGGCGAGTCCACGCTGAAGGATGCCTCGGGCGCGTCGGTCGGCCGCGCCGTCCTGACCCAAGGCCCGTCCGGCCTGCTGATCCGCATCGAGGCCGACGGCCTCACGCCTGGCTGGCACGGCATGCATGTCCACGCGGTAGGGGATTGCACCGCACCCTTCACCTCGGCCGGCGCCCACGTGAACCACGGTGACCCTAAGGAGCCCCACGGCTTGCTTAACGCCGGCGGCCCGGACGATGGCGATCTGCCCAACCTCTACGCTGACGCCACGGGGCATGCGCAGGCCGAAGTCTTCACCACACGCGCCCGGATCGCGCGGCAGGGACCGGGCCAGTGGCTGTGGGACGCGGACGGGTCGGCCCTCGTGATCCACGCCAACGCCGACGATCATGCGTCCCAGCCGATCGGTCGGGCGGGCGGTCGGGTGGTCTGCGGAGTCATGGCCGCCGGATAGCCCGCTCCGCGCCGTCAGCCTTGCAGGCGGCGCAGCACGGAAGGGAGGCGTTCTGGGAGGTCCTCGGCGATCAGTCCCGGGCCGAAGTCCGTCGCGCAGGCGGCGTGAAGCCAGACGGCGGCGCGGGCGGCGTCGAAACTGTCCATCCGCTGGGCCGTCAGCCCGCCGATCATCCCGGCCAGCACGTCGCCGCTGCCGGCCGTGGCCAGCCACGGCGTGCCGTTCTCGTTGACGGCCAGACCTCCGTCCGGCGCCGCGATCACCGTCGCCGGGCCCTTGAGCACGACGACGCAGCCAGCCCGGCGCGCGGCCTCTGCGGCGGCGACCTCGCGCCCCTGTTCGAGCAGACCGGGGAACAGACGCGCGAATTCGCCCTCGTGCGGGGTCAGGACGTCATCGCGATCAAGCAGCCCGAACAGCTCATCAGGCGCATGCTCGAACGAGGTCAGGCCGTCGGCATCGACGATCAGGACCGCGCCGGTCCCGGCGAGCGCCCTCACATTGGCGGCCGTGCCGTCTCCGACGCCCGCCGCCGGGCCGATAACGACAGCATCCATTCCTTCGACCGCGTGGGCCAGCGCTTCCGGAGAGGCGAAGGCGGCCAGCATCACCGCCTCGATGGTCGGGGCGATGACCGCAACCGCGTCGGTCGGACACAAGATACGGACCAGTCCCGCGCCGATGCGCAGGCCGGCCCGCGCCGCCAGCCGCGCCGCGCCTGTCTGGCTCGCCCGGCCGGACACCACGGCCAGACGGCCGCGGACGTGTTTGTGCGTGTCCGGCTGTGGCCAGGGAAAAGACCCGGCCCAATCAGGCTGTGCGGTCTCGGCCGTCATCGAGGTTCTCCGTTCACGGATGGCGCCGGAAGCGAAAAGACGCTTGCGTTATTGTGCAATGCAATGTCCCTTTACAGCCCGAGCGGCGCGGCATTCACGCCCGTCCTTGGGATCGCCGATGAAAAAGATCGAAGCCGTCATCAAGCCCTTCAAGCTGGATGAAGTGAAGGAGGCCCTGCAGGATGCGGGCGTCCAGGGCATGACCGTGCTGGAGGCCAAGGGTTATGGCCGCCAGAAGGGCCATTCGGAACTTTATCGCGGCGCCGAATACGTCATCGACTTTCTTCCCAAGATCAAGATCGAGGTGGTGGTTCCCGACGACATGGTTTCTTCGGTGGTCGAAGCCATCCAGACCGCCGCCCGAACCGGCAAGATCGGTGACGGCAAGATCTTCATTTCCGACATTCTCGACGTCATTCGCATCCGCACCGGCGAGACCGGGGCCCAGGCCGTCTGATCTCCCCCGCTGCCGGCCGCTCGCGAGCGACCATTCCGCCTTCCTCCCCCAAGAAAAACAGGACCTCGAAGAATGAGCACCGCAAGCAAGATCCTGAAGGAGATCAAGGACAAGGATGTTCGCTATGTCGACCTCCGCTTCACCGACACCAAGGGCCGGCTGCAGCATGTCACCTTCGACATCGACCTGGTCGACGACGAGTTCCTGGAGGAGGGGACCATGTTCGACGGCTCCTCGATCGCCGGCTGGAAGGCGATCAACGAAAGCGACATGCTCCTGAAGCCGGACCTGACCACGGCCTATATCGACCCCTTCTACCAGCAGACGACGATGTTCCTGTTCTGCGACGTGCTGAACCCCGACACTGGCGAACCCTACAACCGCGACAGCCGCTCAATGGCCAGGAAGGCGCTGGCCTACGTCCAGTCGTCGGGCGTCGGCGACATGGTCTATTTCGGCCCGGAAGCCGAGTTCTTCGTGTTCGACGACGTGCGTTGGTCCACCCAGCCGCACGACACCGGCTACACCTATGACTCCACCGAGCTGCCGGCCAACACGGGCGCGGAATATTCGGAAGGCAATATGGGCCATCGCCCGGGTCATAAGGGCGGCTATTTCCCGGTCAATCCGGTCGACAGCGCCCAGGACCTGCGGGGCGAGATGCTGTCGGTCATGAAGGATCTGGGCCTGCAGCCCGAAAAGCACCACCACGAGGTCGCCCCGGCGCAGCACGAGCTGGGCCTGAAGTTCAGCGACCTGCTGACCATGGCCGACCGGCTGCAGCTCTACAAATACGTGATCCACAACGTAGCCGCCGCCTACGGCAAGTCGGCGACCTTCATGGCCAAGCCGATGTACGGCGACAATGGCTCGGGCATGCATGTCCACCAGTCGATCTGGCGCGACGGGAAGCCGCTGTTCGCGGGCGACAAATACGCCGGCCTGTCGGATCTCTGCCTCTGGTACATCGGTGGCATCATCAAGCACGCCAAGGCCATCAACGCCTTCGCCAACTCGACCACCAACTCCTACAAGCGCCTGGTCCCCGGCTACGAGGCGCCGGTCAAACTGGCCTATTCGTCGCGCAACCGTTCGGCGTCGATCCGGATCCCGTGGGTCAGCTCGCCCAAGGCCAAGCGCATCG
>JBBRFV010000024.1:0-13433 GCA_038241335.1 Caulobacterales bacterium
AGGGCCGAGCCCGCCAGACCGCCCAGGTTCTGGCCGACCGAGAAGATGACGATGAAGGTCACCAGGTTCTGGGCCCCGGCCTTGAGCACATTGGAGATGCCGATCATCAGCGCCGGCCCGATGAACAGGGCCGCGGCGAAGGCCAGCAGGCTCTGGCTCAGATAGAGCTGCTCGGGCCGGGTCAGCACCGTCGCATGTGTATCCATGAAGGCGCCCACGGCGATCAGCCCCAGGGCGACGGCGACCGGCTTGTTCAGCTTCGCCATGTTCAGGGTGAAGGCGCTGACCATGGTCCCGGCGATGGTGGCGATCAGGATCAGGACGAACAGGCCGTGCATCTGATCCTGGCCGACCCCCAGCTGGGCCATCAGGCCCACCGAGCCCGACGTCTGTTCGGACAGCACCACCCGGATGCCCAGGATGGCCAGCGTCAGGCGGGCGATATCCGCCCCGGCCAGCCACTTCAGATTGATCAGCGGCTCCTTTCGATTGTACTCGATCAGAAGGGCCGCGCCGAGCAGCAGGATCGACCCGATCAGGGCCCAGCCGATCCACGGCGCCTCGGTCCACCAGACGATCCGCCCCAGGCCGAGCGCGGCGCTCAGCAGGGCGACGCCCGGAGCGAACAGGGCGAAGGTGACGAAATCCAGCGGAGCGAAGACCTTGATCTTCTCGGACGGCGGCAGCTTCAGGCCGAACACCGCCGCCAGCGACAGCAACGACATCCCCAGCATGAAGACGTGAATGCCGCGCCATTCCGACAGCTCGATCAGATGGCTGGACGTCAGCCGGGCGATGGGCAGGGCGAAGCTGGCCAGGCCGATGCCGATGATCAGCCCCTTGAGCCGATGCGCGGCGGGGAAGGCCTGCAGCATGTAGAGGAAGCCCAGCGACGACAGGGCCGCCGACGCCAGACCCGCCGCAGCGCGGACCGCCAGGGCGGACTCATAGCCCTCGAAGAACAGGGCGGCGACGCCGATGACGGCGTAGGCGATCAGGAAGATCTGGGCGAACAGCCGCAGGCCGTACTGCTGGCGGAACTTGATCAGCAGCAGGTTCATGCAGGCGTTGGTCATCACGAAGACGACAGGAAGCCAGGCCGCCTGGGTGAGGGTGATGCCCAGCGATCCGGCCAGCTGCTGCGGATTGGCGGTGATCAGAGCATTGCCGAGACTGCCGGTCATGGCCACCAGCACGCCCGTCGCTGCATAGGCGGCCCGATAGGGCCAGGCATGGTCGGGCGTCGCCGGCGAGCCGGGCAGCATCGGCCGCTCGTGCGGCTGCAACGTCAGCACATATTCGTGCCAGGGCAGATGGAAGTCGCGTCGGCTCAACGAACGGCCCTCACCGAATCCAGCACAAGCGTCAGCGTGCGGAGGGCGATGCCGTTCCGCTCGGCCGGGTCCGCGTTGTGGAGGGCCGCGCCCAGCATGGCCGCGACGATGCGGATGTCGGCGGCGTTCAGGTCCGCCCGCACCACGCCCGCGGCCTGCGAGACCTTCAGGGCGGGCGCCGACGCCCTGACCAGGGCGGCGCGCAGGGGCGTCAGCAGTTCGGGAGACGGAGCGGCGCGCACTACGCCGCCGAAGGCGGTGTTGCGGGTCACGGTCTCGGACAGGGCGGTGACGAACTGCAGGAAGGCGTCCGGTTCGACCGGCTTGGCGAAGCGCTGACCCAGCAGCGCCACCTCGTCCAGCAGCACGGCCAGGGCGATGTCGGTGCGGCTGGGGAAATTCCGGTACAGGGTCGCCCGCCCGACGCCGGCGCGTTCGGCGATACGGTCCAGCGGGGTGTCGATCCCCTCCTCGGCGAACACCTCGGCCGCCGCCCGCAGCAGGGCCGAGCGTCGGTCGGCGGCGTCTTTTCTGAGCGGTTTTTCCATGACGGGGGTTAAGTGGACACGCGTGTCCACTTCGTCAAGGGGATGGGGGACCCGGGTTCAGACTTCCCCTCGCAGCGCCTCGGCCAGGTCGCCCTTGCCGACGACCTCGACGGCCTCCAGCCCCAGCCAGCCGGCCATCAGCCGCAACTCGGCCGCCAGCCGCGCCGCCGTGTCGGGCGTCGCATCCGGCTCGCGCCAGGCCGCCTGGACCAGCAACCGCCCGCCCTGCCGATCGGCCTTCAGATCGACCCGTGCCGTGATCGCCTCGTCCTCCAGGAACGGCAGGACGTAGTAGCCGTGGGTCCGCTTGTGCGCCGGGGTGTAGATCTCCAGCCGCACCCGGACGCCGAACAGCCGCTCGGTCCGGTCGCGGGTCCAGATCAGGTTGTCGAACGGCGACAGCAGGGCGGCGCCCGCAACCTTGCGCGGCGCCCGGGCGTCGGGCGCGAGAAAGGCCGGCTGTCGCCAGCCCTTCACTGTCACCGGCGTCAGCTCGCCCGTTTCGACCAGTTCCGCCACGGCCCGGCGCGCGTCTTCCAGCGGCAGGCGAAACGTGTCGCGCAGGTCGGCGGCCGTGGCCACGCCGGTCGTCCGCGCCGCGATCCGAACCAGTTCGCGCACGGCGTCCGTTGGCTCTGGCGTCGGAAGGTCCCGGACCCGCGTCGGCAGGGCGCGTTCGGTCAGGTCATAGACCCGCTCGAACCCCTTGCGCGTCCTGGTGGTGATCATCCCGGCCCAGAACAGCCACTCCAGCGCCCTCTTGCCGTCCGACCACGACCACCAGCCGGGCGCCCCCCGGGGACCGTCCGCGAAGTCGGCGCCGGTCACCGGCCCGCGCCGAGATCCGCACCAGGTCGCGGACCGCGTCGTTCGATCTCGGCCAGGACGCCGTCGATATAGTCGCGCTTCTCGCGTCCGAACCGCGACAGGCCGGTCCACATGGCGCCGTCACGGGCTCGCTCCATGCGCCAGCGCAGCAGGGGCTGCAGCTCCAGCGGCAGCAACGACGCCTCGTGTCCCCAGTATTCGAACAGGCTGCGCCGCAGCCCCCAGGCCTCCGCCTCCAGCGCCTCGCGCGGATAGGCCCCCAGCCGCGAGAAGGCCGGCAGATAGTGGGTCCGCGTCACCACATTGACGCTGTCGATCTGGACCACGCCGAGCCGCCGCACCAGGTCGCGGACATGGCTGCGGCCGGGCGCCGCGGGGCGCGCCCGGCCGAATCCCTGGGCCGCGAGGGCGATGCGACGGGCGGTCTTGGGGCTGATGATCTCGGACACACCGCATCATGCCGTCATCCCGCTCCCGTGGGGAGAGGGCTTGAACGCACGGCGGCGCAGCCGTCGTCCTGGCGCGAAAGGGCGAGGGGCGACTGGCGTGATCACACACGGCCAGCCAACCCTCATCCGGCGCTGCGCGCCACCATCTCCCAACGGGAGAAGGGCTCTCCCTACGGCCTCGTCACCGCCGGCAGCCCCTGCGCCGCCCGCACCATCTGTACGAACTCGGCCCGGTCGCCATAGGGGTCCTCGCCCCGCGCGCCCTGCGCCTGTTCGAGGATCTGGTCCCAGCCGTACTCGGACGACATCCACGGATCGCCGCGCAGCTTCTGGCCGAAGGCGGCGACGGCCAGCGCCCAGCGGGTGCTCTCGGGCGGCTGGGACGACACCGTCCCGCCGTTGCCGCCATTGGACACCACCCGCTGCATCAGTCGCGAGTCCCGGTCGCCCGGCAGCTTGTAGCGGACCTGCACAAAGCCGACCTCGCCGTCGGGATCGCCGCCGCCGACGCCGAGGCTGTTTCGGTTGGCGGGATAGCGCCGGGCGTCCATCTGGGTCGGTCCGCCGACAGGCGTGATCTCGTACAGGGCCGTGACCGAGGCGCCCGAGCCGACCTCGCCCGCATCGACCCGGTCGTTGTTGAAATCGGCCTCGTTCAGCAGCCGGGTCTCGTAGCCGATCAGCCGGTATTCGGCGACACGGCCGGGGTTGAACTCGACCTGGATCTTGACGTCGTCGGCGATGGGGAAGGCTCCCCGGTCGAAGGCCGGACCGAACAGCCGTCGGGCCTCGTTCAGGTCATCGACATACGCCGCAGTTCCATTACCGGCCTGGGCGATCGTCTGCATCCGGTCGTCCTGGTAGTTGCCCCGGCCGAAGCCGTAGACCGACAGATAGATGCCGGTCCCGCGCTTGGCGGCGACATAGTCCTCGATGCGCTGGTTGTCGGTCACGCCGACGTTGAAGTCGCCGTCGGTGAACATCAGGATGCGGTTGACCTTGTCGGCCCCGAAGGCGGCCTCGGCCTGCTGGTAGGCGTTGACCATCCCCTGCGCGCCTGCGGTCGATCCGCCTGCGTTCAGGGCCGCCACGGCGCAGCGCAGCTTCAGCTTCTGATCGCCCGGCGTGGGCCCCACGGCCGTGCCGACGTCCGAGGCGTAGAAGGTCACCGCCGCCCGGTCCTGCGGCCGCAGCCGGTCGATGATCAGGTTCATCGCCTTCTGGGCCAAGGCCAGCTTGTCGGGCGACTGCATCGAGCCGGAGACGTCGACCATGAAGGTCAGGTTCAACGGCCGTCGCTCGCCCGCCGGCAGCTCATAGCCCTGCAGCCCGATATGGACGATCTGCCGTCCCGGCGACCAGGGCGACGCGGTCACCGCGGTCGTCACGGCGAAGGGCTCACGCGCCGACGTCGGCCGGGCGTAGCCATAGTCGAAATAGTTGACCAGCTCCTCGACCCGCACCGCATCGGCCGGCGGCGCCCGACCCTCGTCGATGAAGCGGCGCACGTTGGAATAGCTGGCCGTGTCGACGTCGATCGAAAAGGTCGAGACGGGGTCCTCTGACACCCGGTGCACCGGATTGGGCGTAGCGTCCGGATACCGTTCGGTGTCGGGCGCAGGGAGCGCCGGGCGCCCCGGCGCGGGTGGCGCGAGCGAGTTGGACAGGGCGGGCGCGTTCGCCAGATAGCCGGCGGCGTCGGCCGCAGCGGTTGAAGCGAGGTTCTCGCGCTGCACCATCACCGGCGGCGGCGCGGGCGGCGGCGGCGGCGGCGCTGCGCCAGGGGACGCGGCGAGGCCCGTCGGCCTAGGCGCGACGATGCGGCTGCCGGTGACGAACACGGACCCGGTGTTTCTCAAATCAAACCCATAGACCCGGCAGGCTGCAGGAGACACGATCCCATCGGCCGGCTTGTCGGCGTCGCGGGTCTGGACCGGCGGCGGGGCCATGGCCGTGGTCATCAGCGCGCTCAGCGCGACGGCGGCGGTGGTCCGGAACGAACGGTTCGTCATGGCGGCTCTCCCCTGATGTTCGAGACCCGCATGACGCGGCGCCCGACGGGGCGAAACTGTGGCGCGGACCCTGACGAAGACTGACGGCCGCCTCTGGTCTTGCGGCTCCCCGCCCCCCACTATCGTCCCCGGACGAGCGAGGGACCGGACATGGACGCACCGACCGGCATGGGGCTTGGACACGCCGTGGTCCTGCTCGCCGCCATGGTGGTGGCCGCCACCCTGTTCCGGCGCCTTGGCCTGGGCGCCGTGCTCGGCTACCTGGCCGCCGGCCTGCTGATCGGTCCCTCGGCCCTGGGCGTGGTGCGCGAGCCCGAACTGGTGCTGCATGTCGCCGAACTGGGCGTGGTGATGTTCCTGTTCATCATCGGCCTGGAGATGCGCCCGGCCCGGCTGTGGTCGCTGCGCAAGGAGATTTTCGGCCTTGGCGCGGTGCAGGTGCTGACCTGCGCGGCGGTGCTGGCCGGCGCCGCCATGCTGGCGGGCCTGGCCTGGTACGCCGCCCTCATCGCCGGCTTCGGCTTCGCCCTCTCCTCGACCGCCATCGTCATGCAGCTGATGGAAGAGCGCAACGAGAACGCCGACCCGCCGGGCCAGCGCGTGGTCTCGATCCTGCTGTTCGAGGACATCGCCATCGTGCCGCTGCTGGCTCTGGTGGCGGTGCTGGCCGGGACCTATGGCGCGGCGGTCGAGACCGGTCACCCGATCTGGATGACGGCCGGCCTGGCCCTCGGTGCGGTGGCCCTGGTGTTCGTCGCCGGCCGCTGGGTGGTGAACCCCTTCTTCCGCATCCTCGCCCGTTACGGCGGACGCGAGGTCATGACAATGGGGGCGCTGCTGGTGGTCCTGGGCGCGGCCTGGGCGATGAACATGGGCGGGCTGTCGATGGCCATGGGCGCCTTCCTCGCCGGCGTCCTGTTGTCGGAATCCACCTTCCGCCACCAGCTCGAGGCCGACGTCGAGCCGTTCCGCGGCATCCTGCTGGGCCTGTTCTTCCTCAGCGTCGGCATGTCGCTGGACCTGCGCGTTGTCGCCCACGACTGGATCTGGGTGCTGGGCGGCCTGATCGCCTTCTCGGTCGCCAAGATGGTCGCCGTCTACGGTGTCGCCCGGCTGAAACAGGGTCATGGCGAGGGCCTGCTGCGCGCGGCCCTGATGGGCGAGGGCGGCGAGTTCGCCTTCGTCCTCTATTCCACCGCCTTCGCGCTCGGCCTGTTCGACGCCCGCACCGCCGCGGTGCTGTCGGCCATCGTCATCCTGTCCATGGCCCTGACCCCGCTCAGGGTCATGCTGGCCGACCGCCTGCGGCCGAAGGAGGTCGAGCTGATGGATGGGATCGACAGGGCGAAGAACCTGCGCGAGCGGGTCCTGATCATCGGCTTCGGCCGCTTCGCCCAGGTCGTCTCCCAGCCGCTCCTGGCCCGCGACGTCGACGTCTCCATCATCGACACTGACGTCGAGATGATCCAGGCCGCCGGCAATTTCGGCTTCAAGGTCTATTACGGCGACGGCTCGCGCCTCGACGTGCTGCGGGCCTCCGGGGCCGAGGGGGCCGAGACCATCCTGGTGTGCGTCGACAAGCCCGAAGTCGCCGACCAGATCGTCGCGGTGGTCAAGGAGGCCTTCCCCCTGACCAAGCTGTTCGTGCGCGCCTACGACCGCGGCCACTCGCTGCGGCTGGTCAAGGCCGGGGTCGAATACCAGCTGCGCGAGACCTTCGAGTCCGCCCTGGTGTTCGGCGAACAGGTGCTGATCGACCTGGGCTTCGCCGGCGATCAGGCGCGCGACACCATCGGCGAGGTGCGTCGCCGCGACGAAGAGCGGTTCACCCTCCAGCTGGCCGGCGGCCTCCAGGCCGGGCGTTCGCTGATGCGCGGCAACCTCGCCACGCCCCGGCCCGCGCCCTACGTCAAACCCCGCCGCGAAGGCCAGGCCCTCAACGAGGAAGCCGCCGAGGCGCTGGAGGACGGCGACGATCGCGAGCGCGCCGACGCCTGACGAAAAAGGCCGGAGCCTTGCGGCGCCGGCCCTGCTTCGTCCCGACCGGAGTCGGGTATTACATCGCGGCCTTCAGCTTGTTGGCGGCGTCGAGGTGCGCCTGGATCTTGGGCAGCACCTCTGCGGCGAAGGCGGCCAGCGTCGGGGCGTCGGTGTTGTCCTTGAAGCCTGACATCAGGGTCACGCCCTCCTGGTGGGCGGCGATCTGCTGGTCGAGATAGACCGTGTCGAAGTCCGCGGCCGAGGCCGACCGCAGGTTGTCGATCAGGCCCTGACGGCGCTGGTCCAACGCGGTCGGCAGGGTGAGGTCCGGCGCGGCCGTCGGGACGAGCGTCTTGAACTTGTTCGAGGCCGCGGTGTGGTCGGTCTTGATCATCCGGGCCAGATCCTTGACCCCGGCCTTGCTCGACCGTTGCAGGGCGATGTCGGCGGCCTGGATTTCATACATGTCCGACATGGCGGCGTTGGGCACGAAGGCCGACACCATGTTCGAGCCCATGGTGGCGGCCGAGACCTGGCCGACCGGCGCTGCGGCCATGTCCTGGGCCTTGTCGACGGCGGGCGACGCGCCGTTCTGGTTGCAGGCGGAAAGCAGCGCCAGGCAGGCTGCGCCGGCGAGAAGCGGTTTGATCATCGGAAAATCTCCTTCGGGACCCGGGGAACACCGCTCCGGCGACGAAGTTCCCGCGGATTGGCCCCCGGCGCGGTTTCCCTGTAAGGAGCCCGCCCGATGGACCGCCGCCTCTCGATCGCCCCGATGATGGACTGGACCGACCGGCACTGCCGGGCGTTCCATCGCGCCCTGACGACCCGCGCCCTGCTCTACACCGAGATGGTCACGGCCCCGGCCATCCTGCACGGCGACCATCAGCGGTTGCTGGGCTTCGAAGCGGTCGAGCATCCGGTGGCGCTGCAGCTGGGCGGATCGGATCCGGATCAGCTGGCGCAGGCCGCCCGCATCGGCGCGGCCTTCGGGTATGACGAGATCAACCTCAACGTCGGCTGCCCCTCCGATCGCGTCCAGTCGGGCCGGTTCGGCGCCTGCCTGATGCGCGAGCCCCGGCTGGTCGCCGACTGCATGGCCGCCATCAAGGAGGCGGTGTCCGTGCCCGCCACCGTCAAATGCCGTATCGGGGTCGACGACCAGGACCCCCGGGTCTCCCTGTTCGAAACCGTCGACGCCTGCGCCGTGGTCGGGATCGAGGTCTTCATCGTCCATGCCCGCATGGCCTGGCTGAAGGGATTGTCGCCCAAGGAAAACCGCGACGTCCCCCCGCTCGACTACGCCCTGGTCCGCCGGCTCAAGCGGGAACGGCCGCATCTGAACATCAGCCTCAACGGCGGCGTCGCCTCTCTGGATGAAGCGGAGGCCCATCTCGACGATGCCGATGGGGTGAAACTGGATGGCGTCATGCTGGGCCGCGCGGCCTATCACCAGCCGGGCCTCCTCGGTCAGGCCGACCGTCGGCTGTTCGGCGCCGCGACCCCGGACGTGGGCGCCTTCGCCGCCATCGGCCGCTACCGGCCCTATATGGCCGCGCGGCTGGCGGAGGGCGTGCATCTGGCCGCCATGACCCGTCATATGCTGGGCCTGATGCACGGCCGCCCCGGTGCGCGCGCCTTCCGCCGCATCCTGACGGTCGAGTCCATCGCCGCCGGAGCCGGGCTTGAGGTCCTCGATCGCGCGATCGAAGCGGTGCGCCAAGCCGAGGCCCGGCTCGAGGCGCGCGTCGAAGCCGCCTGATGCACCAGAGTCACATCCGGCGATAACCCACAGTCGGCTCGTTCTTCGCGGGAACGCCACGGCGCCGCTTCGCATTGGATTCGGCAGGAGACCTCCCATGGCCAAGCTTTCCCCCGGTTCCCCCGACCTTCGCCTCGTCAGCGCCGAAGCGGAAATCTATGACCTGATGCGCAAGCCCGAGACCACGGCTGATCGCGTCCGCCGGCTCCAGCTGGAAGCCCGGGCCTTGGCCGTCGAACAGGTCGAGGCGCTGGAAAAGGTGCTGATGCAGGCCTCGGCCATGGCCAGGGAGGTCGCCGAAGGCGGCGACGCCTATCCGGTCGGCGCCCGTGAACTGGCCGGCCGCCTGTCCGCCGACCTGCCGGCCAAGGCCGAAACCCTCAAGGCCATCGTCGGGCGGTTGGTCTAGGACGGGTCGCGAGGTCCCGAAGGGCCGACCAGTGCGCTCCAGGAATTAGGCCGCGATGTCGTCGAACTCAGGGTGGCGTTTGAGCCAGGCGACGGCGTAGCTGCAGCGCGGAACCAGCTTCAGATTTTCCGCCCGGGCATGCTCGGCCATCGCCTGCATGAACCGGCCGGCCGCGCCCGAACCGCGCAGCGCCGGATGGGCCTCGACGTGCAGGATCACCCGCGTCTCGCCCTCGACCGCATAGTCGGCGAACACCGATCGCGTTTCCCCGTCGGCGTCGCTGAACCCCTGCTCGAAGCGATGAGCGGCGATCACGTCGCGGAAATCGGTCATGGGAACACTCGCCATACAGGTCCATCGGCTGCCGGACATTGGGGCCAACCCGCCGACCCGGGTCCCGTTCCCCGAAGAATCGGGAAAGGTCGGATTCGACGGCGGCCGTGCCACCGGCGCCGCCGTCAGGGCGCGCGGTCGCCGATCAGCTGCAGCAGGCCGATGACGCTCTTCACCGTGAACCAGATATGGATGACGAACAGGGCGGCCAGGGCCAGGAGCAGGAAGGGGATGCCGATAAGAATGGCCGACAGCAGGGCGCTGACGACGACGACGATCCACAGACCCACCGTCCACCAGAAGACGGACCAGAACAGGGCGATCTGCGCATCCAGGTGGGCCCGGGCAAGGCCCGTGGCGGAGCCGCGCATCGCATAGGCGACAACGACCCCGACGATCACCAGCAGGTTGGCGCTGGGGATCGACAGGATGTAGAGGGCCCAGGCGACCATGGCCGCGACCTTGCCTTCGCCCACGTCGCCGGACGGGAACGACGGACGATTTCCGGGGGATGCGTCGGACATGGGGCTTTCCTCTAGAACAGCCAGCCGTGGGGATTTGGAATCGGCCGCCCGGCCTTAAGCCGCAGCAGGCCATAGGCCCCGCGCGCGACCAGCCACAGGGCCAGGATGAACAGCACGAAGACGCCGACGTTGACGACGATCAGGATGACGCCGAGCAGGGCGGCGATGGCGGCGGCCCACAGGGTCCGCTGCTGATAGACGAAGTGCGACCGGCTCAGCGCCTCGGACGGGCCGCTGCGACCGGTGACGGCGAACAGGGCGATGACCGCCGCCACGCCGAAGGTCGGCACTGCGAACAGGATCAGGGAATACACGGCGTAAAGCCCCATGCCTCCGCCCTCCAGCGGCGCGATCTCCTCACGCTGACGTCGACGGGTCGAGAAGCCCGGCGAAGGCTCGAATATCCCGGACGATGCGACGGGCCGGTCCGGCTCAACCGGGGTCTTTTCGACCGGCGCGGAAAAGAGTTCGGGTTCCGGCTCCGGTTCGGCTTTGGGCTCCTCGCGCGGACGGCCCCGCAGCGACGCTGGCGAGGCGAAGCCGATCAGGTCGTCATCGTGGCCGTCGCCCGAAGTCTCGTCGGGTTGGGACGGGTCGCCGGGTTCGGCCATCGGGAATCCTTGCGCGTCTGCCCTCAAGGTATGACTGCCGCGCCGGTCGCGCGCAACGGTGAATGCCGCCCTCACCGGGCCAGGACGACCTCGCAACCGGCCGCCGCCGCGCCCTGCAGCGCGCCCGGCTTCTCGATCCGAACCGCGGCCCGGCGCACCCCGGCGTCGGACAGACAGGCCTGGGCCAACCGCTCGGCGAAAGTCTCGACGAGGCCGACATGGCCCGCGGCGACGATGGCCCGCGCGGCCTGGGCCACGCTCTCGTAGTTGACGGTGTCCGCCAGCCGCTCGATCCCCGCCGGCTCCAATGTCAGCGTCACATCGATGACCAGGGTCTGCAGCCGGCCGTGCTCGTGATCATAGACGCCGATCCCCGCCTCGACCGTCAGGCCGCGCACAAAGACCATCAGGCCTTCGCGGCGGAAGGCCTGTCCGGGAAACGGGGCGACGGCGGGAACGGATGTCACGGGCGGCTACTCCACAATGTCCGGGGTCTGCCACGCCAGATGCTGGCCGCCATCGACGGCGATCATCTGGCCGGTGACCATATCGGCCTCGACCAGCCAGCGCACGGCGCTCGCGACCGCCTCGGGGCTGCCCGGCCGGCCCAGCGGCGTGCCGGCGGCCTCGGCGGCGAAATCCTCGTCGCTCTGATGGATCGACGGCAGGGTCGGGCCCGGCCCGACGCCATTGACCCGGATGCGCGGGGCCAGCCCCTGGGCCAGGGTCCGCGTCGCCCACCACAGACCGTTGCGCGACAGGGCGTAGGAGAAGAAGCGCGGATCGGGCTTCAGCACCCGCTGGTCCAGCAGGTTGACGATGGCCGACCCGTCCGGGGCCTGAGCCGCGAAGGACTCGGCCAGCACGATCGGCGCCCTCAGATTGGTCTCGATATGCCGGTCCCAACTGTCGCGGCCCAGGGAGCCGACGTGGTCTTCCTCGAACGCCGAGGCGTTGTTGACCAGCACGGCCAGCGGCCCCAGCGCCTCAACGGCCCGACCGACCAGCCCCCGCGTCTCCGCCTCGTCCATCAGGTCGGCGCGCACAACGGCGGCGCGGCGGCCCAGCGCGCGCACGTCCCCGGCGACGCCCTGCGCCTCCGCTTCGCTGTCACGGTGATGGATGGCCACGTCGAAGCCGGCGCGCGCCAGCTCCAGCACGATCGCCCGCCCGATGCGCCTGCCGCCGCCGGTGACCAGCGCGGCCCCGCGGCGGACGACCGGATCAGTCAACCCGGCCGAACTCGATGAAGTTGATCAGGCAGATAACAGCGACGAAACCGAGAATGACGGCGAGGGCCAGCATGGGAAGCTCCTGTAACGCCGCCCGCAATAAAGCGCGGAGGCCCGCTGTTCAAGACGATGTCAGCGCCTATCAATCGCCCGGCCGGCACGCAACCGGCGCCCCGAGCGCGGCTGGCGGAAATCTTCGCCGGTGCGGCGGGCGGGACAAGCTGGTAGAGGCGCAGCCATGAACCCTTCTCTCCTCGCCATGCTCGCCGTCGTCTTCGGCGGGGCCGCCACCGCCCTCCAGGCACCCACCAACGCCCGGATGATGGCCGCCGCCGGCTCGCCGGTGAACGCCGCCTTCGTCTCCTTCGCGGTCGGCACCGCCGCCCTCGGCATCGTCGCCGTTCTGCTGCAGCAGAAGCCGGACATGTCCGTCGCCCGCAGCCTGCCCTGGTATGTCTGGATCGGCGGCCTCTACGGCGCGATCTTCGTGGTCGCCGCCGCCTGGGGCGTGCCGCGTCTCGGCGTGGCCACCACCATCACCCTGATGGTGGCCGGCCAGCTGCTGCTCAGCCTGGCGCTCGACCATTTCGGCATCATGGGCGTGCCGCGCCATCCGGTGAACCTGGGCCGCGCCGCCGGCGTCGTCCTGGTGCTGGCCGGCGTGCTGATGGTCCGCCGCTTCTAGGACGCCCTGCCGGTCGCGCGCGAAAGCCCTATATTGCCGGCGATGACCGAGGTCCCGTCCGCTGCTGATTCGCCGCCCGCCGGGACCCCCGCGTCCCTGGTCGCCGCCGACCTGATCCGCGACGAGGCCCGGCGCGCGCCCGACAAGCCGGGCGTCTACCGCATGTACGGCGAGGACGGGACCTGCCTCTATGTCGGCAAGGCGCGCTCGATAAAGAAGCGCATCCTCCAGTACGCGCAAGGGCGCTTCCACACCCAGCGCATCGGCCTGATGGTGTCCCTGACCCGGTCGATGGAGCTGGTCGTCACCGCCTCCGAGACCGAGGCCCTGCTGCTCGAATCCAACTTCATCAAGAAGCTCAAGCCGCGCTTCAACGTGGTGCTGCGCGACGACAAGTCATTCGCCGAGCTGATGATCCGCAAGGACCACCGCGCGCCCCAGGTGCGCAAGCATCGCGGGGCCCACACCACGCCCGGCGACTATTTCGGCCCCTTCGCCTCGACCTGGGCGGTCAACCGGACGCTGAATACCCTGCAGAAGGCCTTCCTGCTGCGCTCCTGTTCGGACAGCGTCTACGAGACCCGCACCCGGCCCTGCATGCTGCACCAGATCAAACGCTGCTCGGCCCCCTGCACCGGCCTGATCTCGCTCGAGGACTACGGTGTCCTGGTCGGCGAGGCCTCGGCCTTCCTGACCGGCAAGTCGCGGGCCGTCATCGCCCGGCTC
>JBBRFV010000025.1:0-13112 GCA_038241335.1 Caulobacterales bacterium
CGCGCGCCACCTCGGCCAATCGCTCGCGGGCGCGGGCCGCGGCCTCCGCATCGACGACCGGGCCGCAGGGAGCGAGGCGGGGGCCGAGGGATCCGGTCATTCGGCGGCCGGCAGGACCAGGGCCACGCGCAGGCCGGGGCCGAAGCCGCCGTATTCGCCCGGCCCTTCGTCCAGCAGGATGCGGCCGCCGTGCGCCTCCAGCACCGCAGTCACCAGCGACAGGCCCAAGCCGGAGCCGGGCTCGGTGCGGCTGTTGTCCAGGCGGACGAAACGGTGGGTCACCCGCTCGCGATCGGCCTCGGGCACGCCCGGGCCGGTATCGGTGACCGAGAATTCGATCTCGCCCGACGAACGCCGACGCGCCCGCAGCATCACAGCGCCGCCGGAGGGCGTGTATTTGATGGCGTTGTCGATGATGTTGGCCAAGGCCTGGGCCAGGAAGGGCTGATTGGCCTCGACCATCAGCCCGCGTTCGATCTCCGCCGAGAACTCCAGCCCCTTGTCCTCGCCGGCGGGCTCGTACAGCTCGGCCATGTCAGCGGCCAGGTCCGCAGCGTCGAACAGCTGGGGATCCGGCGTGCGGCCCGCCGCGGCCTGCAGCCGGGCGATGGCCAGCACGGTGTTGAAGGTCTTCAGCAGATTGTCGGCCTCGTCCAGCGCCAGCTGCACCGCATCGACGCCGTCGATCTTGCCGGCCTCCGCGTCCATCAGCGCCACTTCCAGCTTGGCCCGCATCCGGGTCAGGGGCGAGCGCAGGTCATGGGCGATGGCGTCGCCGGCGTGGCGGATCGAAGCCATCGAGGCCTCCAGCCGGTCCAGCATCTGGTTCATGCCCGCGCCCAGCTCGTCCAGTTCGTCGCCGGAGTTGCGCACCGGAACCCGGGCCTTGAGGTCCCCCTCCTGCACGGAGCCGACCACCTGGTTCAGCCGCCCCATGGAACGTTCGAGGTTGCGGCTGACCAGCACCCCTCCCGCCAGGCCCAGCAGCAGAACGATCCCCATCGCTCCCCAAAGCGCCTGGGTCAGCCGCGCCAGATAGGCTTCGGTGTCGCCCAGGGATTCCCCGACCAGCAGCATTTCCCCGCCCGACAGCCGCACCTGGACGCCCCGCGCCTGGGGCCGCGTGACGCGGCCTTCCCGATCCGTGTCGGTGAAGGGGAAGGTGGTCCACTGGCGATCGCCCTCCAGGTGCTCGATGGGCGAGACGCTGAGGCTGCCGGTGATGACCTTCCCGTCCTTGTCCATGAGCAGGTGCAGATAGGTGCTGTGGGTCAGGGTGCGGTCGACCAGCGCCCGGTTCAGCGCGTTGAGGCCGCGCTCGTTGTAGATGCCGGTCAGCACCGTCAATTCGGACTGAACGTCCGACTCGGCCCTGGTCCGCGCCTGGCTGGCCGAGGTCATGTAGACGTAGAACAGGATGGCGCTCGCCGCCGCCGCGAACAGCGCCAAAAACAGCAGCGTCAGCCGGAAGGGGGTGCGGCGAAGGAGGGATGGAAGCTTCACGAGGCGTCAGGCCTCCAGCCGATACCCCGCCCCACGCACGGTCTGCAGCATGGCGTGATCGAAACCCTTGTCGATCTTGGCCCGCAGGCGACTGATGTGGACGTCGATGACGTTGGTCTGGGGGTCGAAATGATATTCCCAGACCTTCTCCAGCAGCATGGTGCGGGTCACCGACTGGCCGGCGTGGCGCATCAGGAACTCCAGCAGCTGGAACTCGCGCGGCTGCAGGTCGATCTCCTGGCCCGTGCGATGCACGGTGCGGGCGATCAGATTCATCTCCAGGTCGCCGACCTTCAGCATGGTGGCGACGCTGCCGGTCTCGCGGCGGCGCGACAGGGCCTCGACCCGGGCGATCAACTCGGCGAAGGCGTAGGGCTTGACCAGATAGTCGTCGCCGCCGGCCTTCAGGCCCAGCACGCGATCCTCGACCTCGCCCAGGGCCGACAGGAACAGCACCGGCGTCTGGTCGCCGTCCTTGCGCAGGGTTTCGACCATGCCGATCCCATCCAGCCGGGGCATCATCCGGTCGACCACATAGACGTCGTAGCCGCCCTTCTGGGCCTCCAGCAGGCCGAAGGCGCCGTCCACCGCGTGGGTCGCCTCGTGTCCGGCCTCGCTCAGGCCCCGGACCATGGCGGCCGCGGCTTCAGCGTCGTCCTCGACCACCAGAATGCGCATGGATCAGTCCCCTCGAACGAGATTCGCCGCCGATGTTAGCGCATCGGCGGCGATCCCGTCAGGTTAAGCGTTGTACAGGCTTGGCCGTTATTCCGCCTTGGGAAGCTCCAGCACGAACGGCTGGTTGCCTTGTGGCGTCCAGATCAACAGGAAGAGTGACCGGTTGCCGGCGCGCGCGGCTGCCACCGCCGCCTGCAGGTCAGCCACCGAGGTCACCGCGCCCGAGCCTGCCCGCATGATGACGTAACCCGGTTGGAAGCCCTGGGTCCGGCCGCGGCCCGCCTGGGTGACCAGGACGCCGTTGACGCCCGCCGGAATGTCATAGCGCTCGCGTGCCGTGGTCGTCAGGGGACCCACCGTCAAGCCGCCGACCGCCACACCGGCGGATTGACCACCTGGCGTTGGCGCGTCCTCCGCGTCCGTGCCGTTCCTGCTCCCGGCCAGTTCTGCTTGGGAGGGACGCGTGCCCGATCGGATGCTGATCGTTTGGCGACGACCGTCGCGCAGAATGTCCAGCCGTAGAACATCGCCCGCATGCGCTTGTCCGACGCGTCGGGTCAGTTCGCTCGAGCCCGTCACCGCGTCACCGTTCAGCGCGGTGACCACGTCGCCGGCTTGCAGGCCGCTGCGGTCGGCGGGACCGCCTGGATTGACGCTGTTGATCAAGGCTCCCTGGGTTGTATCGGGCAGACCCATCGACTCGCGGAATGGCGCGAGGTTGCCGATTTCCACCCCCAGGTAACCCCGTGCGATGGTCTCTCCGCGCATCAGACGCTCGGTGATCGGCTTGGCCAGCTTGGCCGGAATCGCGAAGCCGATGCCAACCGAGCCGCCCGTCGGCGAATAGATGGCCGAGTTCACGCCGATGACGCGGCCGTAGATGTCGAACGTCGGGCCGCCGGAATTACCCCGGTTGATGGCTGCGTCGATCTGCAGATAGTCGGTATAGGGCGTGGTGCCGTCGCCGATATCCCGGGCGCTGGCCGAGACGATGCCGGCGGTCGCAGTGCCGCCAAGGCCGAACGGGTTGCCGACCGCGATGACCCAGTCTCCCACCCGCGGCTCGGCCGCTTCTTCGAAGGTCACGAACGGGAAGTCGCCCCCATCCACCTTGATGACGGCCAGATCGGTCGCTTCGTCGCGACCGACCAGCCGCGCGTTCAGTTCACGACCGTCCGCCAGCTTGACCTTGATCTCGGTGGCGTCGGCGACGACGTGGTTGTTGGTGACGATGAAGCCGTCGGCCGAGATGAAGAAGCCGGAGCCGGCGCCTTCAGCGGTGACGCCCTCGCCATCGGAACCATCGCCGTCGGCGCCGTCCGGCGCGCCCTGGCCGGGAATGGGCACCCGTCCGATGCCCGGGACATCAAGGTAGCGGCCGCCCTCGGGCGCCTTGATCCGCGTCTTGACGTCGATCTGGACGACCGCCGGGGCGACCTGCTGGAAGATGTCGGCGAAGCTGAGCGGCGCGCCCTGCGGCGGGGCGAAGGCCAGCCCGGTCGCGCCGGCCGAGGGGACCAGCCGTCCGCTCGCGCCCGCGACCTCTGCGTGGGCCCCCGGCCAGCTGATGACCCCGCCGGCGGTCGCGGCGGCGGCGAGCGTCAGCCCGGCCACGGCGCCCAGCATGAATTCCTTGCGCTTCATCATCGGTGTCTTGCGATCCTCTTGGCGGGCGACGCCGCGCGCGCCCGTATCAGCCTGTGAATATAGAACGCCCGGCGGCGTCTCCAACCGTCGATGCACGACGATGGAACCCGTCCGGCGTCAGTCGTTGGACGGCTTTGCGTCAGGATCACGGCGAACATCCTCGCCCGCGAGAATATCGGCAAGGCGGCGCTCCTCACCGGGGGAAAGCGCTTCGGCTTCAACGGGGTTCCGGCGGCGCATCAGCAGCAGAATGAGACCGCCGAGCAGCAACAGGGCGAGGGGGCCGAACCACAGCAGGCCGGTGCCGATTCGCACCGGCGGCTTGAACAGCACGAAATCGCCGTAGCGACGCACCAGATCAGCGCGGACCTGGGCGTCGCTCTGGCCGGTCGCGATCTCGTCGCGGACCAGGCGTCGCATGTCTGCGGCCACGCCCGCGGGGCTGTCGCCGATCGATTCGTGCTGGCAGACCACGCAGCGCACGCCCTGGAACAGGGCCTTGGCTCGCGCCTCCTGCGCCCCGTCGGGCAGGGGCCGGTCGGGCGCAGGTGGAGGTTCGGCCGCCATCAGGCCGACCGCAGCGACGGCGATCAGCAGGGCCCGTCTCACGGCCGGGCCGCCTTGCGTCCGTCGACGCCCAGCCGCAGCCGCCGGTCCAGCAGCGACAGCAGCCCGCCCAGCGCCATCAACAGCGGGCCAAGGAAGATCAGCCGCGCCCAGGGATTCCACCACAGCCGCACGCTCCAGGCGGGCGCAACCTCGCTGCCGGCGCGGTCGCCCAGCACCACATAGACGTCGTCCAGGCCGCGGAAATCGAGGCCCACCTCGGTCGTCGTCTGCCCGCCTGCGGGGAAGAAGCGACGTTCGGCGGTCACGTCCCGCGTCGGGCCGCCATCGACCGACTCGACCGTCAGCCGGCCTTGTTCCGCCAGATAGTTGGGCCCCTCGACCACCTGAACACTGTTCAGCGTCACGCGATAACGGCCCGCCTCGATCGACTGGCCGACCTCCAGCGGCCGGCCCGCCTCTACGCGCCAGCCGGTCTCGACCACCGCGCCCAGAACGAAGACGCCGAGGCCCGCATGCGCCAGCGTCATGCCCCAGGCGCCCAGTGGCAGGGCGCGCGCCCGCCGCCAGGTCTCGGCGGCCGAGACCCTGAAGGCCCGCGTGCGCTCGGCCGTCTCGGCCAACGCCCCCAGGATCAACCATGCCCCGATGCCGATGCCGCCCGCCGACAGAGCCTTGCGTGGCTCGAACAGCGCCCAGCCGATCAGGCCCAGGACGATGGCCAACGCGGCCGCGACCATCAGGCGCTGCACGACCCCCTTCAGGTCGCCGCGCTTCCACGCCAGCAGCGGCCCGGCGGGCAGGATCAGGAAGGCCGCGACCATCAACGGCGTGAAGGTCAGGGCGAAATAGGGCGGTCCGACCGAGATGGTCGCGCCGTTCATGGCCTGAAGGATCAGCGGATACAGGGTGCCCAGCAGCACGGTCGCGGCGGCGGCCGTCAGGAACAGGTTGTTCAGCACCAGCGCGCCCTCGCGGCTCACCGGGGCGAACAGGCCGCCGCCCTTCAGCTGGGGCGCGCGCCAGGCGAACAGGGCGAAGGCCGCGCCCGAGGTGGCGCCGAGGATGGCCAGCAGCATCAGGCCGCGCTTCGGATCGACGGCGAAGGCGTGGACGCTGGTCAGCACCCCCGACCGTACCAGGAAGGCGCCCAGCATGGAGACTGTGAAGGCCAGCAGCGCCAGGAAGGTGGTCCAGCCCGCCAGCGCCCCGCGCCGCTCGGTGACGACGGCCGAATGCAGCAGGGCTGCGCCCGCCAGCCACGGCATGAAGCTGGCGTTCTCGACCGGGTCCCAGAACCACCAGCCGCCCCAGCCCAGTTCGTAATAGGCCCAGAAGCTCCCGAGGGTTATGCCGACGGTCAAAAGAGCCCAGGACGCCAGCGCCCAAGGCCTGACCCAGCGGCCCCAGGCCGGCCAGAAGCTGGAGTTGGCCCTGCCCTCGATCAGGGCGGCGACCGCCAGCGAGAAACAGACCGAAAAGCCGACATAGCCAGCGTAGAGCATGGGTGGATGGAACGCGAGCGCGGGATCCTGCAACAGCGGATTGAGCGACGCGCCCTGGAACGGGGCCGGGTTCAGCCGCGCGAAAGGGTTGGAGGTGAAGACGGCGAAGGCGAGGAACAGCGTCGCGAGACCGCCCTGCACGCCCACCGCCGAGGTCTTCAGGCCGAAGGGCAGCCCACGCGCCCGCGCCAGCAACCTCCCGAATCCGGTCAGCACGAGGCACCAAAGCAGCAGGGAGCCCTCGTGGCTGCCCCAGGCGGCGGCCACCTTGTAGAGCATCGGCTTGTCGGTGTGGCTGTTGGCCGCGACATTGGCGACCGAGAAGTCAGACGTCACGAAGGCCCAGATCAGCATTCCGAAGGCTACCGCGACCGCCAGGGCGGCGGCGAGGGCGGCACCGTGGGCCGCGCCGGCCAGCACCGGGCTGCGCCGCAGTCGGCCGGCCGTCGCCATGGCCGCCTGAAGGGCCGAAAGAACGAGGGCGAGGATGAGGGCGAAGGCGCCGGTTTCGACGATCACGGCGCCGAGGCTCCAGCGGACGCGGGCCGCCACTCGCCCTTGGCCTTCAGGCGGTCGGCGACTTCCTTGGGCATGTAGCGCTCATCGTGCTTGGCCAGGACCTGGGTGGCGCGGAACGAGCGGTCGGGCAGGAATGCGCCCTGGGTGACCACGCCCTGCCCCTCGCGGAACAGGTCGGGCAGGTCGCCGCGATAGACCACGGGGGTGTCGGCGGCGTTGTCGGTGACGACGAAGGTCACCTGACCCTCGGCGTCCCTGTGCACGCTGCCGGCCTTGACCAGGCCGCCCAGGCGCACGACGCGGCCGGCCGGCGCCTTGTCGGCCGAGGCTTCGGACGGCGAGAAGAAGAAGGTCACGCTATCGCGCATGGCGTACAGCGTCAGGCCGACGGCCATCGCCAACACCGGCGCAACGGCCGCGAAGACCCATAGCCGCCGACGCGCCTTGGGGGATTTCGGCAACCAGCTCATCGCGGCGCTCCAGCAGCGGAAAGCCGGCGTTCCAGATCGGTCCGGCGAGGGTCGCGCGGATCCAGCGCGGCGATCAGCGGCAGCCACCTCGCCCGGGCGGCGGCGACGTCCCGCCGAGCCAGGGCGGCCTCGCCGAGGAAATAGAGCGCGCCCAGCTGGCTGGAGTCGTATTTGAGCGCCTGCGCGAATGCGGCCTCTGCGTCCGCGCCGACCTTGCCCCCGTTGGACCGCACCAGGCTTTCACCCAACCGCGCCCAGCTTTGGGCGTCGGCGGGTTGAATCCTCAACGCCCGACGGAAGGCCGACGCCGCACCCAGGGAGTCGCCCGCCTCGAACCGCGCCGCGCCCAGCATGGTCAGGGCGTCGTGGTCGGCGGGATGATCGCGCACCACCCGCGCCGCCACCGCCGCGAGCTGCGGGGCCTCGAGGGTGGCCAGATGCCCGGCCCACTCATCCACCCGGCCCTGATAGGGCTGGTCCGGCAAGCCCGCCTGTCCGACCAGAAGATACAGGCCCAGCGCCCCGGCGACCGTGGCCGCGAGCCCACCCAGAACCCACAGGCGATCCTTCGATCCCGCCGTGATCGGCGCGTCATGGCGTTCGGCGTTGAGAATGCGTCGTCCGGCCTCGGCCCGCGCCGAGGTCCAGCCCGCCTCGTCCAGCAGGCCGCGCGCCTTCAGCCGGTCCAGTTCGGTCAGTTCGGCCGCGGCCGTTCGCGCGTCCAGCGAGGTCGCCGGCTCGCCCACGCCCCTGCGGGCGCCGCCCAGCACCAGCAATCCGGCCATGGCGGCCATCAGGCCTGTCAGCATCCAGAATACGATCATCGCCGCGCGATGTAGCCGATCACGCGGCCGCGGACGAGACTTTGTCCTTGCGAACGCCGCCAGCGACCGCGGCGCGACGCCGCACCGTGCGCGCCGCATCGACCGCGTCGATCAGGTCCAGCATCCGCGCCGTCATCTCGACGAGCGCCAGGCCATGGGCCGGGTTCTCGGTTTCACCGTCGTTGATCATGCCGACCGCCTGGTCGGCCCAGGCCGACAGTCGGTCCGTCAGACCTTCGACCAGCTGGCGCCGATCCGCCTCGCAGCCGAACACCGAGGCGGGGCCGCGCACGGAGCCGACCAACCGCATCAGGGTCGTCGCCGCCTCGACCACGGGCCCGTCGCAGGGCGCGGTCAGCAGAGGGACCTTGCGGGTCATCCGCCCGGAAATCTGGACCTTGGTCATTGGCGCGGCGGCGTCCACGGCCTTATCGGCCGCGCGTAACAGCGCAGCGAGCTGGCGGGCGATGCTGACCCGCCCGTCACGCACGCTCCGGCCCCACATGCTGTCGGGCTGCAGCTGAAGCGACACGTCCAGTTCCGCCATCACCCCGGCGCACCAGCCGAGGTCGGCGATCACGGCCTTGGCCACCGCCTGGTCGCCGTTCGCCTGGAAACGATCGACCCGCGCGGCCCGGTCGTTGACGCCTGCGATCAGCCGATCGACGAAACCGGCCAGCTCTGAAGCGCTGAGGAAGGATTCGCGGCCCGCCGACCCCGAGGTCTGGATAATGATCCTCAGGATCAACACGGCGTCTTCCAGGTGGGCGAACAACATCTCCAGGACTCGCTGAGCGCCGTCGTCCGCGACCGCCGCGCAGTCTTTCAGCAGCAGCCGCAGTTCGGCCACCTGGTCGCCGTCCGGCCGCTTCAGCCAGACTTCCAGCGAAGGCAGGCCCCGGCGGGCCAGATGCGCCAGATCGAGGCAGGCGGCGAGATCGGAAAGTCCCTGTTGACGATCGTCCGCGCTCGCCGAGAGCGCCGGCGGCCAGACCAGATCCGGGTGATCTCTCACCTGGGCGGCGGCGGCCAGACAGATGCGGTCGGCGACGGCCAGCGCCTCGAGGCTATCTTCCTCCAGACGGGCAAGGAGATGGGGTTCGCGTCCGCTGGCGGCCTTCCACAGGCGCGGCAGGACGCCGGCGGGGAAGGTCAGGGCCTGGATGCCGTCAACCCGGGCGCGGAACATGGGCGCCACGGGCGCCAGCACCCTGGCGCGCCGAACCCGGTCGCGGGTCTCCCTGGCCAGCATGGCGGTCAGGGCGACGGCCCGTTCGCCCGGCATGGCTGCGACGGCTCGCGAAAGCGTCGCAAGCATCGGGTCCGGACACCGCTCGATCATCGCGGCGAGGGCGGAGCTATGGGCAGCGGAAAGGCCCGACATGGAAGGTCTCGACGCCGGAACAGCCCGGAAGGTCACAATCTGATCCGCTCAAGGTTAATATCCGCTCTCCGAACGGCGATCTCACGCTTCGGCGGCGGGGAGCTCCAGCAGGACCTTCAGACCGCCCATATCACTGTCGGCCAGGGTGATCCGTCCCCCGTAGGCGCGGGTCAGCTCGACCACGATGGACAGACCCAGGCCAGACCCCGGCGTGGTCTCGTCCATGCGCATGCCGCGTTGCAGGGCCGCTTCCCTCTGGGCCTCGGGCAGTCCGGGACCGTCGTCCTCGACCACGACCACCATCTGGCCGAGGCCGGTGGGCCCGGCGGAGACGCGCACGCGGCGCTTCGCCCATTTGCAGGCGTTCTCCATCAGATTTCCGAGGATTTCCTGCAGGTCCTGGCGTTCGCCTCGGAAGCCCAGTTCGTCGGGCGCGCGCCAGTCGATTTCCACGCCCTTGCCCTCGAACACCCGCTCCAGCATGACCGCCATCTCGTCCAGCACCTCGCCGATGGGCGTGCGCTCGCCCAGAAGCTGGGCGCGGGCGGCGGCGCGGGCGCGGCGCAGATGGTGGTCGACCTGGGCCTTCATCACCTCGGTCTGCTTGCGCACCATGTCGGGCAAGGAGCCCTTCGTCGTCCCGGCCTCGGCCAACATCACTGACAGCGGCGTCTTCAGCGCATGGGCCAGGTTGCCGACGTGGGTGCGCTGGCGTTCAACCGTCTCCTGGTTAGCATCCAGCAGGCGATTGACCTGTTCCGCCAGCGGCTGGATTTCGACCGGGTAGGTGCGGGCGATGCGGGCGGCGCGGCCCTTACGCACGTCGGCGATCTCGTTGCGCAGGGCGAACAGCGGGCGCAGGCCGATCTTAACCTGCAGGAAGACCGCCAGCACCAGGCCCAGACCAAGCACGCCCAGCGCAATCCAGGCCACCGTGGCGAACTGACGGGTGTCGTCGTCGACGCTGGAGCGGTCGATGCCGGCCATAAAGACGACCGGCGTATCCCGGCCGGGCAGTTGCTTCATGCTGGCCGCGACTCGCAGCGGCTCTCCACGAGGACCGTCGGCGTTGTAGCTGATGGTCTGGCCAAAGGCGGCGGCCAGACGCGGCGGCAGGTCGTCCGGGGCCATCAGGTCCGACCCCGCCAGCGAAGCCGATCGGCTCAGAACGCGCAGTCG
This sequence comes from Caulobacterales bacterium, assembly GCA_038241335.1. GTDB lineage: Bacteria > Pseudomonadota > Alphaproteobacteria > Caulobacterales > Caulobacteraceae > Brevundimonas. Next base: position 10,277 of record JBBRFV010000025.1, read on the forward strand.
GTCGTTCGGGGCGGGCTCGGCGACCGCCCAATAGGAGCCCGACAGCGCCCGCAGGGTCGGGGCGTCCTTGATTTCCGCCGTCTCGACACTCGTTCCCACGACGTTGGAGTGGACCACGACCTCGTCGATCATGGCGCCCAGTTCGCTGCTGAGGCGGCGCAGGCCCGACTCATGGAATTGGGAGGTCAGAACCCAGCCCGTGGCCATCAGGGCGACAATGATCCAGGCCGAGGCCAGCCAGATCAGGCGGCGCGTAAGGCTATGGCCCGGACGGCCGAACCAGCGGCCCCAGGTGCGGGGCTCGGGCAGCGCGGCTTCGCCCCCCGGCTTTTCGGTCACGCCGCCTCAGACTCCCCGGCCAGCGGCGTCAGTCGATAGCCCAAACCGCGCACGGTCTCGATCCGGTCGGGCCCGATCTTCTTGCGCAGACGGCCGACGAAGACCTCGATGGTGTTGGAATCCCGGTCGAAGTCCTGGTCGTAGAGGTGTTCGACCAGTTCGGTGCGGCTGATCACCCGGCCCTGGTGCATCATCAGATAGTGCAGCAGGCGGTATTCCAGCGAGGTCAGGCGCAGCGGTTCGCCATTGACCGTGGCGCGGGCCGCGCGGGGGTCCAGACGCAGGCCGCCGCACATCAACGTCGACTGGGCGTGACCGGCCGAGCGCCGCACGAGCGCGCGGAGGCGGGCCAGAAGCTCCTCGGTGTGGAACGGCTTGGTCAGATAGTCGTCGGCGCCGGCGTCGAAGCCCGCCACCTTGTCCGACCAGGCCCCGCGGGCCGTCAGGATCAGCACCGGCGTCGTCTTGCCTTCGCGCCGCCAGCGCTCCAGCACCGTGACGCCGTCGATCTTGGGCAGGCCGAGGTCGAGCACCACCACGTCATAGGGTTCGGTGTCGCCGAGGAACCAGGCGTCCTCGCCGTCGGCGGCGTGGTCGACCGCGTAGCCTGCGTCCGACAGCGCGCCCTTCAGCTGGCGCGACAGATCAACGTCGTCCTCGACAAGCAGCACGCGCATTCAGCGTTCTCCAACGACCTGGCCGGTGCGGCCGTCCACCATGATGTCGGCGATGCGGCCGCCTGGATACTCCCAGCGCACCACAATCATCCCGCCGCGTTCGCTGGCGCCCAGGAAACGGCCCGGACGGCCCGACGACGCGCGCTGCACCGCCTGACCCATGTTGACGCGAGGCGTATCATCGCGCGTCTCGGACCCGCGATCACCCCGATCGTCGCGCGCGTCTCGTCCGCCGCGCGGACCACGGTCCTGCGCCGCCGCGGCCACGGGGCCAGCGGCGATCAGGAGGGCCAGGAAGGGGGCGAGAAGGCGTTTCATGATGCAGTACTGGAACACGGCCTCTGAACGACGGCTGAACAGCCAGTCTAGGGTGATTTAACGCGCGAGGGCAGCCCGGGCCTTCCGTCTCGCCCCGCGCGCGCGGGGCCCGGGGTCTCACATGAACGGCAGCTGACACAAACCGTTCAGATCGCGCTCAGGCGGACGGTGTTTTTGTTGGATCAACGCAGCAGGTCCGGTTGCGCCGAACGCCAAGGAGAAACCAGATGTTCAAGAAAGCCCTTGTTTCCGCCCTCGTCCTGGCCGCGGCGTCCGTCGCGATCCCGGCCACCGCCTCGGCCCAGTCCTATGGTCATGACCGTGACGGCGGCCGCAACTACCAGGACAACCGTGGCGGCTGGCAGTCGATCAGCCAGCGCAAATACCAGCTCGATCGCCGTATCGACCAGGGCGAACGCAACCGCAGCCTCAGCTACCGCGAGGCCCGCAACCTGCGCTCCCAGCTGAACCAGCTGGTCTATCTGGAAGCCAGCTACATGCGGGGCGGCCTCAGCTGGCGCGAGCGCCAGGAACTGGACATGCGCTATGATCGCCTGTCAGCCCAGATTCGCGTCGATCGCCATGACCGCGATGGGCGATATGACCGGGACGACCACCGCGACCACCATGACCGCGACGACCGCGGCTACTAGGACCGGATATTCCTCTCCGGAGGCTCAGGGGCGCGATCCGAGATGGGCGCGCCCCTTTCCTTGCGCGGTATCCGGAAGGTCCGTTCCGAAAAACACGCGAAGCGACACTCTCGACCCTGTTCCGGCCCGGGCGCGCGACCGTTGAATTTGTCCATCGGCAGGCCAGACCGGCCGCGGCGGACGTCTGCACATTGTCAAAGACCCTGGAGTCACGGGGTCCGTAACGGCCACACCCCTCCAGGAAGACAAGGGGAGGCTCGCCGAGGGCTTCAAGGGGTCGCGGCGGGATATCCAGCCCCTGCGAGGGTCGGGAGTCTCGGTTGAGGGACGCGAAGGGTCGTGACGGAAAGGGTCCGGTGTCTCCATCCCGACCCCCGCAAGCCGACCTCAGGCGATCAGCCTCAGCACGCTTTCCACCACCGTCACCGCGTGGCCGCGCAGCAGCACCCGGTTTCCCGCGACCTCCGTCTCGATGTCGCCGCCTCGCCCCGAAAACACCTGCCTGAAGCGCACGACCTTGCGCCCCAGCCGGTCGGAGTAGAGAGGCCCCAGGATGCAGTGGGCCGAGCCCGTGGCCGGGTCCTCGTCCACGCCGCAACCCGGCGCGAAGAAACGATCCACGACATCGACTTCCTCGCCGGCGTCCGCGTCGGCGCAGACGATGACCTGACCGGTTTCGCCCGCCTCACCCCGGATCGTCGCCAGCGCCCGGATGTCGGGGGCGACAGCGCGCACGGCCGCCGCGTCCGCCAACACCGCGACCAGATAGCGACCGGCCCAGACCTCGACCGGCTGGACCCCCAGCGCCTCGACCAGTCCGGCGGGACAGTCGGTCTGTCGTGGCGGATC
>JBBRFV010000026.1:0-13060 GCA_038241335.1 Caulobacterales bacterium
AGAGATGGATAGGCAACGGTATATCGCGCGTGTTCCATCCGATCGCGTCAACAGCAGGCTTGGCTAGTGGGGCTTTGTTTTGGGTGGCGGTCACCAAGCTCGGCGCAGCCTGAAGGTCCGCAATGGGTCGAGAGCAGTCACCCGCTGCGCGCCGGAAAGCGGACGTTGTGCCCTTCGCCAGGAGCGGACCCGCCTAGCGTCGGCTAGGGGTGGTTAGCTGACGTCGGCAGGCTATGCTCGGTCCGACGACGGAGCCTCTGCGATGCTCACCACAAGCCCGATAAAACGCAACCTGATTGCGCTTGCGTTCATAGCGACGTCCAACCTTTGCGTCGTGGCCTGTGCAGGGGTGTCCCGTCACGCCGGTGACGTCGTGCCCGCCGTTGTTGCGCCGTCCGAAGATGAGGTCATGGCATATGTCCAAACACACTGGATAATCTACTCAGAGCGGACTTCGCACTTCCAGCAGCGTCCACATGAAGTCGCATCGCTGATCGACGTTGGCGCCGTGTCATGCAGAAACTATTATGGCAGCTCCGATTGTAATTTCACCGTGAGGGTTAGCTTCAGCGGCGGGCCATCCGTGGAACAACGTCTGTGGAGCACGTTTGACCGAAGCCCGGAGGGGGGGCTGTTTGAAATTGTAGTGTTTATCGACGAGCGCAGGCGATAGCGACCGCTTTGGGTCGGGAGCAGACTATCCGCTGCGGCCTGAAACCGGACATTCCCCCCGTCTGCGGGAAGCGGACATCGTCAGGGTCGGCTGGGGGTGGGGTGCGGACGTTGAACCGCGTGGCGCTTCTGATCGGGGTCAGGTCTGTGACACCCGTGACCGCTGGCCTGCGATGATCTGGATCAGATAGGAAACTGGGCCGCGTGCTATATAGCTGAGCTGTGAAACCTGCCAAACTTGGTCGACTAAGAGCATTCCTCGCCCGGCTGGGCCCGGGGCTCGTCACTGGCGCCGCGGACGACGATCCCAGCGGGATCGGCACCCACAGCCAGATCGGCGCGCAGTTCGGCTACGGCCTCGCCTGGACCTTTGTTTTCAGTTTTCCGCTCCTGTTCGTCATCCAGCAGGTGGCGGCGCAGATTGGGCGGGTCACCGGGGGGGGCATCGCGCGCAACGTGCGGCGCCACTATCCACGTCCCCTCCTCTATGGCGTTGTCCTTCTCCTGCTGGTCGCCAATGTGGTCAATCTGGGCGCGGACCTTAGTGCCATGGGCGCGGCGTTAGCCCTGCTTTTCGGCGGAAACGTGCCTCTCTACACGCTGTTGTTCGGCGTGGTCTGCGTCGTGATCGAAGTCGTCATGAACTACGCCCGCTATGCCGCCGTACTCAAATGGACGACCCTGTCGCTGTTCAGCTATTTTGCGGTGGTCGCGGTCGCGGGCGTGCCCTGGGGCCGGGCGCTGACCGCCCTGGTCGTCCCAGAGATCCAATGGAATGCGGCCTATGCCACGGCCATGGTGGCGATCCTCGGCACCACGATCAGTCCTTATCTGTTCTTCTGGCAAGCCGGCCAGGAGATCGAAGAACAACACCGCCATCACGCCAAGCCGCTCTGCATCACGCCGCGCGAGGCCGGTCCGGAATTGAAGCGCATCCGCCTGGACACCTTGGTCGGCATGGGTTTCAGCACAATCGTATCCCTGGCCATAGTGTTCGCTACAGCCGCGACGCTGAACGCACACGGCATCACCGACATCGCGACTTCGGCACAGGCGGCCGAGGCCCTCCGGCCCATCGCCGGGCCTTTCGCCTTTGCGCTATTTGCGATCGGGATCATCGGCACGGGCCTGTTAGCGGTGCCGGTGCTGGCGGGGTCGGCCGCCTACGCCGTCACCGAGATGGTTGGCGTCGCAGGAAGCCTGGATGCCAAGCCCCTGCGGGCGCGGCTGTTTTACGCCACCATCGCGGTGACCACCCTGCTGGGGGCGGCGCTCAACTATACCGGCATCGACCCTGCGCGGGCGCTTTTCTGGGCGGCGGTGGTCAATGGCGTACTGGCCGCGCCTGTGATGGCGATGATGATGTTGATCGCGCGCAACCCGCGCGCCATGGGGCGCCTCACCCCGTCGAAGGGCGCGACGATCGCGGGCTGGCTGGCGACGGCGGTCATGGCCGCAGCCACGGCTGTCTTTTTCCTGACGGCCTTCTAGCGAGCGCCCGCTTCGGGTCGGTCTGAGTCATCGCCGTCGCTCATGGGAGCGGACCTGTTCTATGTCCACAACCGGTGGAAAGCGGACTGCCGCCTGCCTCTGGGGTTCTGCCTCTTACACGGGCGACCTGCCCGGGTGTTTCCCCAGCTTGAGCACGATGCAGAAATTGTTTCTGGCGCGGCGGAAATGGCTAGTCAGTTGGCAATGCCGCAGGGAGGCCGGATGCCGTTGAAGAACCGAGTCCAATATGGCGCTGCAATCGCGCTGTTTGTCGGAGCGATTTCCATTGCCCTCATCAACCACGAGTTTTTCTGGAGAGGGATAGCCATCTGCATGATTCTTGGAGCTCTTTTCCTCCGCCGGAAAGCAAGGGAGGGTCTTTGACAATGTCCGCAATGGGTCGAAAGCGGTCATTGAACCCGGGCGCCCGAGATCGACGGCGCGTGACCTTCAGTCCCGCAGTCTCAACGTCATGAACACCGTCCCCGGCGGGGTGGGGGTGTAGTAGGGGGCGATCCGTTCGAATCCCATCGATTCATACAGCGCCTGGGCCGTGGTCATTGTCGGGCGGGTGTCGAGGCGCAGTTCGCGGTAGCCGAGGCCCTTCGCCGCCTGGATCACCGCCTACGTCAACGCCCGTCCCAGCCCGAGCCCGCGCGCGGCGGGCAGGAGGAAGAGGCGTTTCATCTCGCAGCATCCCTCCGGCGAGACCGGCCGGAGCCCGACGCAGCCGAGCGGGGCGCCGTCGGGGGCGCGGGCGAGGAACAGCGCGCCGGCCGGCGGCGCGTATTTTCCGGGCAGGGCGGCGAGCTCGTCCGCGAAGTCCTGGTAGGCCAGATCGACAGGCAGGGAGGCGGCATAGCCCGCGAACAGCGCCGCCGCCGCAGCGAGATCGTCGGCGGTCCTGACGGGGGTGATGTCGAAACCGGTCGCCATGCCTCCATGGAGCAAGAATTCCACGCGCCCGCAACGCGCGCCGGATGAGGACTGGAACTCCGCGCCGGACGCCGCCATTGTCCCCCGATGGCCGATCCTCCGCACACCGACCCCGCCGACCAGGACCCGCGCGAGCGGGGGCTGCAGGAGCGCAGCGGAGGGCCGTCGATCAGCCCCGGACTGGTCATCGTCCTCGTCCTGATGCTGGGGGCGGTGGCCTATGTGGTCTCGGCCATGATCGCCCGCTGAGGCGCCATGTCTTGACCCGCCGGGCCGTCACGGTCATTGCCCGCTGATGAACATCCTGCTGGTGGGATCAGGCGGGCGCGAGCACGCCCTGGCGTGGAAGATCGCCCAGTCGCCGTTGGTCCGGCGGCTGGTCATCGCGCCGGGCAATCCGGGGATGGAAAAGCTCGGCGAACTGAAGACGATCAAGGTCACCGACGCCGACGCCCTGACCGCGCTGGCGCGCGAGATGAAGGCCGATCTGGTGGTGGTCGGGCCTGAGACCGCGCTGGAGGCGGGGCTGGCCGACCGTCTGGCCGTCGCGGGCGTCCCCTGTTTCGGGCCGACCAAGAAGGCGGCCCAGCTTGAGACCTCCAAGGCCTTCTCCAAGGCCTTCATGGAGCGGCACGAGATCCCGACGGCCGGATACGGCGTCTATGAGAAGCTGCACGAGGCGCGGCAGGCGCTCAGCGTGTTCAAGCCGCCCTATGTGATCAAGGCCGACGGCCTGGCGGCGGGCAAGGGCGTGGCCATCTGCGCGAACAGGCGCGACGCCGAGGGCGAGATCGAACGGATGCTGGGCGGCCGTTTCGGCACGGCCGGCGCGCGGGTGGTGATCGAGGAGTTCATGGACGGTGAGGAGGGCTCGCTGTTCGCCCTGTGCGACGGCCAGAGAGCGGTGTTGTTGGGCGGGGCCCAGGACCACAAGCGCGCCTATGACGGCGATCTGGGGCCGAACACCGGGGGCATGGGCAGCTATTCGCCGGCGCCGGTCTTCACGCAGGAGTTGGTCGAGGCGGCGGACCAGACCATCGTCCAGCCGGTGTTGGCGGCCATGGCGGCCGAGGGCATGCCCTACCGGGGGGTGCTGTACGCCGGACTGATGGCCACCGGGGACGGCCCCAGGGTGGTCGAGTTCAACGCCCGTTTCGGCGATCCGGAATGCCAGGTGCTGATGATGCGGCTGGACGGGGACATCGTGCCCTTGCTGCTGGCCTGCGCCCGGGGCGACCTGAGCAAGGCGCGAGCGCCCGAGTTCAGCGGCGACACGGTGGTCTGCGTGGTGCTGGCGGCGACGGGCTATCCCGACAGTCCGCTGGAGGGCTCGATCATCCGCGGCGCCGAGCAGGATTTCGGCCCGCACGTGCAGGTCTTCCACGCCGGTACCCGGCGGCGGGCGGACCGGCAGCTGGCGGCGGCGGGCGGCCGAGTGCTGAACGTCTGCGCGCGGGGCAGGGACATCGTCGAGGCGCGCGAGCGGGCCTATGCGGCGGTGCGCAAGATCGACTGGCCGGGCGGTTTCCACCGCACGGACATCGGCTGGCGGGCGTTGGAGCGGGGGTAGGGTGGTCAAGCAGGTGGTGATCTAATTTACTATCTCGCCAAGGTTGAAATTTCGTGCGTGGGTTTCTGACCGTGGTATGATCCGCCCATGGACGAGCCCCGCAACGAACTGGACGAAGAGTCTGGCGTGTTCGAGTTCGAGGAAGAGACGGACGAGGCTGTTCTGCAGCGCGCCGAAGCGGATATCGCGGCCGGGCGATACATCAGCCACGAGGCCGTCATGCGTTGGGTCGCGTCATGGGGGACCGACAACCCGACGCCGCCAAAGTGCGGCGACTGATATGGTCGCCCGCCGCGCGGGATGACCTCATCGACATCCAGACCTACATCGCCGAATTCAATCCTGCGGTGGCCCGACGCTTGTTCATCAAGCTGGTGCCGGTCGGGCAGAGCTTGCTGGACTTTCCGGACCGGGGCCGGCCCATCGGGCGGGGCCGCAGGGAAATCACGCTGACCCGGCCCTACATCCTTCGCTATGTCGTCGTCGGTGATGACGTCGATATCCTCTCCGTGCGTCATGCGGCGAGACGGCCTCCGGAATAGGCTCTCCGACGATCCTCGACCGGTGTCGCAAGGGGCCGTGTCATGTCATGTATCGCGGGCGGCGGGCGCTTGGCGCGATTGGCCGCCCCCGGAGACGTACCCCGTGCCAGACGCCCTGCCGCCGGAACCGCCGAGCCATTACCGCGACGGCATGGAGCGGCTCGCCGACCTGATCGTGCATCTGACCGGCCTGGCGCTGGCGCTGGTGGGCGGAGGGATGCTTCTGGGACTGGCGATTGGTTTCGGTCACGTGGGGCGGCTGGCGGCGGCGGCGATCTACGCCGGCGGGCTGCTGACCATGCTGGGGCTGTCGACGGCCTATAATTTCGCCCCGGCCCGGTTCCAGCCGCTGCTCCGGCGCTTCGACCACGCGGGCATCTTCGTGATGATCGCCGGCTCCTACACCCCGTTCACGACCCAGCATCTGACTGGAGCCTGGGCCTGGGGGATGACGTCGGCGGTGTGGGGCATCGCGGTCTTCGCCGCCCTGGCCAAGCTGTTCCTGCCGGGGCTGAGCAAGGGCTTCTGGATCGTGGTCTACTTGGCGCTGGGCTGGCTGATGGTGATCGCCATCCAGCCGATCATGCAGAGCCTGGGCCTGGCCCCGCTGATCCTGATGGCGGTTGGGGGCCTGCTCTATTCGGTCGGGGTGATCTTCTACGCCAACAAGGCGATGCGCTTCCGGCGCGCGATCTGGCACGGCCATGTGGTCGTGGCGGCGGCGGTGCACTGGGTGGCCGTGTTGCTGGCCGTGCTGAAATAGGCCGGGATCAGGCCCAGGCGAACAGCAGCCGACCCTCGCCCATGCGTTCGCGCAGGCGAGGCAGGTCGGCGTGGGACACCGAGAAACAGCCGTAGGAACGGCCCAGCTTGCCCTCGCGGGCGAGGTAGTCCGCATCGGCGTAGTCGGCGCCGTGGACGATGATGGCGCGCTCGCGGGCCCGGTCGTTGGTGTACTCCAGACCGTCGAGCAGAACGTTCGGCCCGGCCGAGGCGCCGTAGCCCGCGCCGGCGGTGGCGTAGGCGCCGACCGAGGACTTATAGCTGTCGGGGGTGTTGGCGAAGGTCCGGGCGAAACCGGAGTGGTCCGGATCCGAGCCGCGGCCATGGCAGGTGCGCATCAGGGTGACGCCGCCGCCCTCGAGGTCGACTTCGTAGAGTCGCTCGTCGCCCGAGAATTTCTGGAAATCGACCAGATACATGCGGTCGCGGCGGGTGATCTTGTCGTGATGGATGTCCAGCGCCGCCATGGCGCGGTCGACCAGTTCCTTGCGCACCTGGCCCCGCGGATCGAGCGGGCGGGTCGTGTTCAGTTGGGAGGTGATGACCTCGGGCGCCATCGAAATCTGCGGGGCGACAGGGGCCCCCGCGATCCGGGCGAATTGCCCCGGCGTCTGGGCCGCCGCCGTGGCGCAACCCGAGAGCAGGGCGGATGCGCCCAGGATAAATCCACGTCTGGCAAGCCGCATGCGACGCCCCTCGCATGTTTACTGAAGCGACGGGTTGTTTCAGGTCGGACCCCGCGTTTCAACCTGAGCCTTGGCGCGGCGGTGTCGCAGGCTATGGTGCGCCGGGCTTAAGGGGAGGGTTTCGTGAACACGATCACGGCGATGTTGGCGGCGATGGCCGCGATGATGGCGACAGGCGTTGCGGCGCAAACCTCGGCGACCACGCCGGTTTCTCCCAATGAAGGAACCACGTTCGTCCAGGTGGGGCGGATTCTGGCCGATCCGGCGACCGGTGTCGTGCAGCGCGATAAAACTCTCGTGATCCGAGGGAACCAAGTCGTCGAAATCGCCGACGGCTTCGTCGGCGAGGGTGACGTCGTCGATCTGAGGGCCGATTTCGTCCTGCCGGGCCTGATTGACAGCCATGTCCACCTGACCGGACAGCAGAACCCGAACTCGCGGCTGCAGGAGGTGACGGAGTCGAGCGCAGACCAGGCCATCCGGGGCGCGATGTACGCCCGGCGGACCCTGATGGCGGGGTTCACCACCGTGGCCGACCTGGGCGGGGACAATGACGCGGTCTTCGCCCTGCGCGACGGCATCGCCGCCGGCGAGATTCCAGGACCGCGGGTGATCGCGGCGGGCTCGCCGATCTCGATCCACGGCGGCCATGGCGACGTCAACGGCTTCCGTGAGGACATCATGCATGTGCTGTCGCCCGAGAGCGTGTGTTCGGGGCCGGAGGACTGCATGCGCGCGGTGCGGCTGCAGGTGCGGGCGGGGGCCGACATCATCAAGATCACGGCCACGGGCGGGGTGCTGTCCAACACCGCAGCGGGACTGGGCCAGCAGTTCACCGACGCCGAGTTGGCGGCCATCGTCGAGGTGGCGCACCGGATGGGCCGTCAGGTCACGGCCCACGCCCACGGCGTCGACGGCATCAACAGCTTCCTGCGCGCCGGCGGGGATTCGATCGAGCACGGCACCTATCTGGACGACGAGTCGATCCGGCTGTTCCGCGAGCACCACGCCTTCCTGATCCCGACCCTGATGGCGGGGGATTTCGTGACCCGGATCGCTACCGGCCCCAATAATTTCCTGACCCCGGCGCAGACAGCCAAGGCGCTGGAGGCCGGGCCGAAGATGCTGGACATGGCCCGTCGCGCCCATGCCGGCGGCGTGCGCATCGCTTTCGGCACCGACAGCGGCGTCTCGGCCCATGGCGACAACGCCGGGGAGTTCGTGCTGTTGGTCCGCGCGGGCCTGACGCCGCTGGAAGCGATCCAGACGGCGACGGTCAACGGCGCCGAACACCTGCGCATCCCGGCCCAGGCCGGGCGCATCGCCGTCGGCATGCCGGCGGACGTGATCGCGGTCTCCGGCGACCCGCTGACTGACGTCAGCGAGCTGCAGCGGGTGCGGTTCGTGATGAAGGGCGGGGTGGTCTACCGGTCGGAATGATCCGTCTCCCCCGAGGGAGAGCGGATGGAGGAGAGCAGCAGACGCTGGAACGCCGCCTCGTCCTCGAAGGTCGCCTTGACCGGCCATGAGGTCACCTGTGCGCGCCAGTCGGGCGGCAGGCGGAACCAGTCCTTTTCGGTGGTGACCAATCGGGCTCCGTATCGCCGGGCGCGGTCGGCGAGGAAGCGCAGGTCGCCTGGATGGAAGGCCGCGTGATCGGGGAAGGGGGCGAAGTCGACTAATTCGGCCCCGGCGACGTCGAGGGCGCGCTCGACCTTCCACGGTTTGGCGATGCCGGCGAAGGCGACGATGGGCCCCTTGGGCGGCGGCCCGGCGGGCATCAGCCGGGCGATATGGACCGGCAGGTCGCCGAAGGCCTCCATCAGTTCGGGATCGACGCCCGGGGCGTCTGCGGGCAGCAGGACGACGACGGCGTCGGCGCGGGCCAGACCGTGGCGTAGCTTTTCGCGCATCGGGCCCGAGGGGAAGACCGACCCGTCGCCGAAGGGCCATTCGTCGCCTCGCGTCTCGCCATCGACGACGACGAGGCTGAGCGTCTTCTTCAGGGTCGGGTTCTGGTGCGCATCGTCGAGAACCAGAACCCGGGCGCCGGCCTGGGCCGCGGCGCGGGCGCCGGCGATGCGGTCATGGGCGATCCAGGTCGGGACGCCGAGGGCCAGCATCAGGGGCTCGTCGCCGACGTCTGCGGCGGTGTGGATCGCGACGTCGACCCGGGTCGGCTCGCGCAGCGATCCGCCATAGCCCCGCGACAGGCCGTGGGCGTCGATCCCGGTCTCTCTTAGCAGGCGGATGGCCTCGCGGGTCACGGGTGTCTTGCCCGAGCCGCCGACGGTCAGATTGCCGATCGAGATCACCGGCAGGCCCGGATCGACGGGCGTGGCGCGGGCGATGCGGCGGGCCGTGGCGGCGGCCCAGATCCAGGACAGTGGTTTGAGCAGGGTGCGCGCTACCGCGCCGTGGCGGGCGTCGCGCGTATACCACCAGCGGGGTGTGTTCAGCTTCATCGGCGGCGCTTCGTCGGGGCGGAGGGCAGCAGAGGTTGAATCGTCTCCCACAGCCGGTCCAGGCCCGAACCGGCCTCGCCGGCGGCGCGGCGGCCGCGCTCGCCCATGGCCTTGCCCGCGTCAGGATCGGCCAGAAGGGGGGCGAGGAGGGCGGGCAGGTCCCACGGCGCCGCGACCACGGCCAAGCCGCCGGCGGCGACCAGGGCTTCGGTCACCACGGCCCAGTTGCTCATGTCCGGCCCGGTGACGGCCGGCTTGCCCAGCCGGGCGGGCTCCAGCGGGTTGTGGCCGCCGACCGGGGGCTTTTCCAGCGCGGCCGAAAAGGAGCCGCCCATGACCACCACGTCGGCGACGCGCAGGAACAGGCCCATCTCGCCCAAGGTGTCGGCGACATAGAGGTCGACATCCCGGTTGAGTTCCTCACCACGGGAGCGGAGGGCGAAGCGATAGCCGTCGCGGTTCAGGGCGGCGGCGATCTCGTCGCGGCGGTCAGGGTGACGCGGGATCAGGATCAGGCACAGCGGCTCGGTCAGTTTGTCGAGCGCGCGGACCAGAGCGATCTCCTCGCCGTCGTGGGTGCTGGCGGCGACGACCACCGGCCGGTCGCCGATGGCGGCGCTCAGGCGGGTGAAGGCGGCGGGGTCGTGCGGCGGGGCCTCGCCCGAGAGCTTGAGGTTCACCTGGCCGTCGATGCGGGCGCCGAGGCTCTCCAGTCGGGCGGCGGAGGCCTCGTCCTGCGGCAGAACGTGGTCAAAGGCGGCCAGCAGGGTGCGCGCGGCGCCGGGGAAGCGACGCCAGCCCTCGACGGTCTTCTGCGTGACGCGGGCGCTGGCCAGTACGAGTTTCACGCCGCGCCGGCGCGCGCCGAGGATCAGGTTGGGCCAAAGCTCGCTCTCGACGAAGACCGCCACGGAGGGCCGCCAGTGGTCGAGGAAGGCGGCGACCACGCCCGGCGCGTCGATTGGGGCGTACTGATGGATGACGCCGGCGGGCAGGCGGTCGGCGAGGATGGCGGCCGAGGTGGTGGTGCCCGAGGTGACCAGCACCGTCAGGTCCGGCCGGTCGCGGCGCAGGCGCTTGACCAAGGGCAGCAACGACAGGCTTTCGCCGACGCTGACGCCGTGCAGCCAGACCAGGTCGCCGTCGGGCCGGCGCGCCGAGGCGACCCCGAGACGTTCATCGACGCGGACGGGATCCTCCTTGCCGCGCTTGGCCCGGCCGTCGAGCAGGCGCGGGGCCAGCGGCTCCAGCAGTCGGGCAGCCAGCTCATAGGCGAACAACGCCGGGCTCACGTCAGACCCGCGCCAGGCCGGTGATGGCGTCGGCCTCGGCCTCGACCGCCGTGATCCGTTTGGTCCAGTCGGCGGCGACGTCGGCGACCTCGGCGCCCTCGGGCCAATGCGCCACGTCCCAGACGATGGCACCCTTGCCGAAGGGCAGCGGCAGGATCGCCTTGTCCCAGCTGTTCAGCCGGATGGCCGGGTTGCACGACATGCCGATGAACAGCACCGGCGCCTTGGAAATCCTCGCCAGCAGCGGCAGGCCCTCGGCCATTTCGCGCGTCGGGCCGCGGGGGCCGTCGGGGGTGATGGCCAGGGCGCCGATCTTCAACTGGCGCAGGCCGTCGCGGAAGGCCTGGGTGCCGCCCTTGGCCCGGTCGGCCTTGTCCTTGTTGGCCGAGGAACCGCGCACGGCGGGGATGCCCTGCAGCCCCACCGCCTTGGCGATGAACTGGCCGTCGGGGCTCAGCGAGATCAGGGCCTTGGCCGATTGCGCCCGGTCCAGCGGCCAGCATGAGGGGCTCAGGCCGATGCGCGAATGCCAGAAGACGCACAGGACGCCGCCGCCCTGTTTCCACACAGCCTCTGCCACGCCCTCGTTCTGGTGCGTCCAGCGGATGGTGGCGAAGCAGAAGCGCATCCACGCCGCCAGCAGCCAGGCGAGGACAGCCTGGATGACCGGATTGCGCAGGGGCCTCACGAGACCGCCGCCACATCGACGGGATCGCCGTCCAGCGACTGCTGACGGGCCAGACGGGAATAGAGGCCGCCCTTCCCGACCAGCGATGCATGGGTCCCGGTCTCGACCACGCGGCCGGCCTCGATGACGTGAATGCGGTCGGCGTTGCGCACGGTCGACAGGCGGTGGGCGATCATCAGGGTGGCGCGGCCCTGCATCAGCCGCTCCAGCGCCGCCTGGACCAGGGCCTCGCTCTCGGTGTCGAGGGCCGAGGTCGCCTCGTCCAGCAGCAGGATGGGCGCGTCCTTGAGGAAGGCGCGGGCGATGGCGATACGCTGCCGCTGGCCGCCCGACAGCCGCATTCCGGCCTCCCCGGCGCGCGTCTGGTAGCCCTGAGGCAGGACGGTGATGAATTCGTGCGCGGCGGCGGCGGCCGCCGCGGCCTCGATGTCGGCCTGGGTCGCGCCAGGCCGGCCATAGGCGATGTTGGCGGCGATGGTGTCGTCGAACAGGAAGGGCTCCTGGGTCACCAGGGCGATGCTGGAGCGCAGGTCATGCAGGCGCAGGCCCCGGATGTCGCGGCCGTTGATGGTCACCGTACCGGCGGTGACGTCATAGAAACGCGGCAGCAGGGACAGCAGGGTGCTCTTGCCGCCGCCCGACGGGCCGACGAGGGCGACGGTCTCGCCCGGGGCCACGGTCAGGGAGACGTCCGAAAGCGTCGGCGCCCCGCCCTGCGCCGCCGGGGCGTAGGCGAACGACACCTTGTCGAAGGCGACGGTGGTTTGGCCGTCGGCCAGGGGAACCGGGTCAGACGCCTCGCGAATCTCGGGCTGGATGTCGAGGGCGGCGAACAGGCGACGCGAAGCGGTGAAGCCCTCGGTCATCACGGTCTGGAGGTTGGTCACCTGACGCAGCGACTGGCCGGCCGCCATCAGCAGGCCGATGAAGGCGGCGAAGGCGCCGACGCTCATGTCGCCGTCCTGGGCCCGCCAGCCGGCGTAGAGCATGACGGCGGCGACCACGATCATGGCCACCAGATTGCTGAGCGGCCCCGCGAAGGCGCGGGAGTCGGCGCTTTTGATCACATGGCGCTGGCGGCGGCCCACGACCTCGCCGACGCGGGCTTCTTCCGCCGCCTCACGGTTCTCGATCTTGATCAGGCGGACGCCGTCGAGGTTCTCCATCAGGGCGGTGGAGAGGTTCTCGGTCTCCTTCATCGCGCCGGTGGTGGCCTTGCGGGTACGTTTGGAGAAACGCCGCATGATATAGCTGATCACGGGCACGCCGAGCAGGACGATGGCTGTCAGCCGCCAGTCGATGAATGCCATCGACAGGATGACGAAGAGCAGCGTCAGGCTGTGCTGGGTGTAGTTGACCACCCCGTTGGTGAAGGCCTCTCGCACGAGGTTTGCGTCGAACAGCACCGACGAGACGAACGAACCGGAATGCTGGCTGCGCAGGCGAGCGAGATCGGCGCGGATCATGGCCGCGAACAGCCGTACCTGGATGTCGCCGACGATGCCGTGGCCCAGCCGGTTGACCAGGGCCGCCTGACCGAGGGAGGCGGCGGTCCAGACCAGGGCGACCACGATGATGGCCGTGGGTATGGCGACCAGCGCCTGACCTGGCGGTATGTCGATCAGGCCCCACAGCCTGATCGGGGTGTCGACCTGCAGGAACAGGCCGTTGATCGCGGGCTCGAGCAACTTCAGCGTCGCCGCCGCCAGCCCCCCGGCCACGGCGGCGCAGGCCATCGACAGGAACAGCGCCGCCTTGTGATGCGACAGGTAGTCGAGCCAGATCCGCGCCAGCAAGGGGCGAAGGGGCTCGGTCTCGTCAGGGGCGGCAGGCGTCGTCATCGGTCCGAGGTCGGACGGCTGGGGGGGGAAGTCAAGCGGGGAGGTGTCGGGCCGCCGGAACGAACAAATGGATTTACCCGGGTATAAATAGATG